>CAZXEF010000009.1:0-30048 GCA_964639605.1 uncultured bacterium
TCCATGACCCTGGACCTTGCCAGGCGCAACGGGACCATAGTGGCGGTGATGTTCGTAGACCTGGACGATTTCAAACTCGTCAACGACAGGTACGGCCATGAAGCCGGGGACAATCTCCTCAAGGTTATCTCAGATCGTTTTCTGTCAACTGTCCGAAAGGTGGACACGGTGGCCCGTATCGGCGGCGATGAATTCCTTATTATCATCTCGGAGCTGCGTTCGCAGAAGGATGCTGCTCTGATAGCGGAAAACCTTGTGAAGATCGCTGCCCAGCCTGTCTCTTTTCATGAGGAACAGATTACCACCGGGGCAAGTATAGGGATAGCGATCTACCCGGATAACAGCGAGAACGCAGATACTCTGATAAAGCTTGCTGATACAGCTATGTACATTGTCAAGGATTCGGGCAAGAACGGGTACATTTTCTCGTAATAATATCCTGTTGTGCCTGAGCGCCTGCAGGGGAACACCGACATAGCACTATCATTGTGGGCGACCATCCATTTCCTGTCCGTTCATCGCCTTCTGGGCAGCCAGTGCGCTCTCATCGGTCTCGAAAGTCACAAAACCGAATCCTCTTGACCGGCCTGTGTCTCTTTCGCAGACAATTTCCGTCTCTTCGACAGCGCCAAATTTCTTAAAAACCTTGCTCAGACTATCATCAATGCGATGATGGTTTTGGAATTCCAGAGAAAAGGATGATCCGCAGATTGAATGAGTCTCTTCGCAGGACAGTAAACAATTAAAGCAGTTTTTATTCATATTATTAAGCAACATGCTGTTAAGTACTTTACTTGACAAGCCCGGGAGGATTCTTGAATGGAAGGCTGCAATCGCATGCACATCATCAGTATCAATCTGCCCTTCAGCCTCAAGCAGTTTCAGACGGTCAGGAAATAACTGACCACTTCCGCTTCCTTCGCAAGGTAATCAGCCAGGGAGTCTCTTTCCACAAAGCCCCTGCAGATGAACTGAGCTGCCCCGTCCCCCTGGGAGCCCACCCCCTTGCCTCCCCAGACGAGGCCCGTGGACCTGGCCATATCGAGCACTTCATGAAGGACAGGAGCTGCCAGTTCCTCGGGGCAGCATGGTGCCACCAGTTCATCGAATATTCTCTGGGCTTCGTTCATCAGTTCTCCAAGCCCCCGGGCATCCCCCGATACGATCTCCGCGGAGGCCCTTCCGATGATACGGTGGTTATGCTCTCCAAGTGCACTTCTGATACCGGCATCTTTCTTTTTGAAACACTCGTTGAGGTCCGACAGTATTCTCTTCGTATCCTTCTTCCTGCCCAGGTCCGCCATGAGAATGTAAATGCGTTTGCCGGAGATAAGTTTTCGGATGCCCATCCTGTCACCGTCGAACGACAGCAGGACGGGGCCGTCGCCGTATGCACAGGCCTGGTCCATCCTTCCGCAGCGCGAACCGGTCAGAAGCTCCCCCCGGTATGCGGTCTCCATCTCCTCCTCAATGGAGAGCCCGAGCCCGTTGACCATGCTGAACGCCCTGGCGGTGGCAACACATACGGCCGCCGAGGAGGACAGACCCTTCCTCAGGGGCAGGGTCCTGCGGTAGACCCTGAGCTTCAGGCCCGCCGAGGGGTGTTCTCTCATGATAAGACAAGCCGTACCAGCTGCGTAGGCGTGGAAGTTCCCGGGCTGCCGCGCGGCCCGGAGGGCATCGTCTGCAGATCCATAATCTTCCTCTGCACTGAACGTGCCGTCAGGGAGTATCTGGCTCACATGGAAACCACCGTCGGCGGGTTCAGCCTTGGCGAATATGCCCTGGTCCGTACCGGCTATTATACAGAGCCCTTCAATGACCGATGGATCCTCTCTCCTGTACTCCCCCGCCCAGTCGGTGTGCTCTCCGAAGAGACAGAGCCTGCCGGGAACGAAGATCTCAATTGCTCTGTTCAAGTTCATCCGCTTCTTCTGTCAGCCCGAACCCTTCGAGTGTTTCCCTCTCGGGAACACCGGTAGCGATATTCCAGCCCCTGAGCCGGTAGTATTCATCCAGGACTTCCCGGAATCTGTCGGCGTCCATTCCGACCCGGCTCCCAACAAGGGGATTGACCAGATGTTCCGTTCCCTGAAAATACGGGATCACGGTCTCATCATCCTCCCTGCTCCTGCCGAAATTCCTGCAGAGCATGGCCCTTTCAAGCTGAATGACCCTCTCGGAGGAGTGCTCTAGTTCGCGATCGCTCCAGTCGATACCCGTGCACGCGGTGAACATGTGCCGCTCGAATGACGGTCCGTCGATGCCCCCCGCCTCGGCGAAGTTGTTCTCAGTCTTCTTCGAATAGATCCTGGGGAATACCTGATCCCCAACCGTAAGAGAATCCTTCATAACCGAACGCTGCCCGTGCCACCAGGCCGGAAAGGCCTTACCGACATAGCCGCTCAGTGGACCCGTGCAGTCCCTGCTGCCGTACACCAGGCTGGACACATCCTGTATCCTGTCCCAGTCCAGGCCATGCTCCGGGGAACATATCCTGCTCCAGCCCATGACGTTCTGAGCGTAGCCGTGGGCGCTGGATATGGGATCCCTGGTGTCCACCGCCCACTGCAGGGCGCTGACTATCCAGTAGGGGAAGAAGACATAGTTGATCCTGTCGCCGTGTCCGTCCCAGTGCCCCGCGTACCCCCAGGCAGGGAAGAACTCCTCCAATTGCCTGGTGCCCACCCCCAGAAGGTTCGCAGCCCGCACGGTGCCCTCGGAAAGAGCTGACCGGAACACGCCTTCCCTGCAGGCTATCCCCCTCAGAAGGAAGTCCCAGAACACGGGACTGTCGAGATCGATCTCCATCCCGTCGATCTCGGTGGCATCTCCGTCCTCTTTCAGGCGTCTGAGCCAGGGGACCATTCCGACCAGTATTTCCCAGTGGTTGAGACCAAGGTCGTTAGCAAGCCTTCCCAGTTCGAAACCAGCTTCAAACCCGAGGTCCCAGTCGTAGAAACTCCCCCTGATGCCGGGGAAGAGACCCGCAATGCAGTCCACCTGGCCCGAGAAGACCTTTCCCTTCTGAAGAACGGCGGGAACGGTCGTGTAGAACCGGGCGTCGTAGCATCTTACCGCGCATCCCTGAGTGCACGCCTGGTACCTCTGGCCGAACTTCCTGACTCTGGCCGGATCCAGCTGCGCTACATGGGGCCAGCCGTGGGACGCATGGACCTCATTTCTCACCAGCCGGCAGATCCGCTGGAACTCGGCGGGATGTGCGATTTCCAGTGGGAGAGTGCCCCGCACGGCGATGGCCTTGAGGTTCTTCGACCCCATGACGGCTCCATAGCCCCCCTGGCCGGAGGCGCTTTCTGTCTCCGTGGAGGCGGTGGCTATCCGAACGAGGTTCTCGCCGGCGGGTCCGATAGCGAATACCCTCCAGCTTTCTCCCAGTCTCCTCATGATGCTCTGCTGGGTGGAGTATATCCCGAAACCCCAGAGGTGGGCGGCGGGCCTGATGCTGCATCGGCCGTCCTCTATCTCCAGGTATACAGGCTCCGGAGCCCTGCCCCTCAGCACGAGCCCGTCGAACCCCGCATGCTTGAGTTCCGGTCCCCAGTGACCTCCGAAGGACGACCTGGAATACCATTCAACAGGATATCCCTGGGCCGAAATGCCGCATACGGTTGTCCTGCCTGAGCATGGGGCGGCCGTGCCTGTGAGGGGCCCAGTCATTATCATGAGAGGACTCCCGGGATCGAATGCGCCTGTCCCGGGTGGAATCTCGTCCCAGGCTATCCTGGCCGCCGTCGCCCGGCCACCGTACCAGTCCGGGAGGAAGTCCGCGGTGTCCTGAATTTCCACGGAACCCCTTGAAAGATCAATCCTCAGCAGCTTTCCCGCATAGCCGCAGTACTTCAATCCCCGCACCTTTCCACTGTTATCGCGTCGAAGGTGCAGGCTTCCGCGCACAAAGGCTCTCCGCCGCAGAGGTCGCATTTCTGCGGATGGGAATTCAGGGGTGAAAGGAACAGGGCACCGAAAGGGCATGCATCGGCGCAGAGCCCGCAGTCCACGCATTCCGACTCACTGAGTTCCCAGGCGCCTGTCTCGTCGTTTCTCCTTATCGCCCCCCGGGGGCAGGAGGATGCACAGGGAGCATTAACGCACTGCCTGCACCAGATGTGGGAATGGCTGCCTGAGAACAGGTCAAGCTTCACCCTTATAACGGACGCGGCGGGATCCTGCCGGCCTGTGCGTGCCAGTGAACATACTGTCACGCAGTTCAGGCATCCGGTGCAAAGGGAGGAGATCACGCGCAGTTTCATTCTTCAAGCCCTTCGATGGAATCACAGAATGGTCAGAGCAGCTCGCTCCCGGCGGATATGAATTCGAAGCTTCCCGGCGACTCCGACAGATGACTCATTCCTCATCACTGTCGATCGCTTCCCATCGAAAGCCCACGAACCAGCGCTTCTTGACAGGCGCAGGGTGGAACCGTAGCCAGAGATCGTCGGGGATGTACACCGGGGCGTCGCAGTGTTCGCATTTGACGGTCCTCTCCCCTCCATCCACCTTGAACATGGCTCCGCAGCCTGTGCAGGTGAACGATACCGGTAGAACCAGCGCGGCCGACTCACCGGTATCGTCGGAATGGTCCGCCGCCCCTACGATGAGGAACGCTCCTGAGAATACCTTGTGAAACCAGTCAGGAGCCTTCCGGATGGATGTTCCGGTACCGCAGTCCGGACACACTATCATGCCACCTTCCCTGCTGTCGCCGTCAAGATCGAAGTCGCGTTTGCATTTCATGCAGTAAGGACGCATGCGGCCGTAGAAGAGGGTCGTGTTGTAAGTTCCCCAGATGGTGCTCCTGCCTCCCTCCCCCTCGCTGGTTTCCTCGGCTATCTCCGTTCCCACATCCTCCAGGAGGTCCGCCCAGATGGAAGGGTTCAGGTCTATCACTTCACTGCACCCGGGGCAGGCCAGTTCGGTGAAGGGACCGTTCACTACCACAGGCCCGTCGCAGCGGGGACACTGGATGCTCATCTCCAGCAGGCCCCAGACATCTTTCATCTCCGGTTCACGGCCTTCCTCATCCTCGTCGGAGAGAACCCTGCGTTCAAGCTCTATCTCGTACTCGGCCTGCGTCCTCGAATCGGGAAGGCTCCCCATCTCTTCCCTGAGCCTGATGATGTCCGGATCACCCTCCGAGAAGTAGGGTGTGACAACCAGCTCCCGTTCTCCCACTTCCAGCACAAGACGCTCTGAGATGTTCCCTCTCCACATTGACGTGATATGCGGGACCATACCCGACACCTCCCACGATGGAATGGTCTCCCGCACGTGTCTGAACATGGAACGGTACTCGTAGATGAGGTTGGGCCATTCAATCCATATCCTTACCGAGCATACCCTTCGAAGACTGAACAGCATGGACAGCGCTAAGAAGGCGAACAGTATCCTGAGCGGCAGGACCTGCGGCACGAAGAAACCAGCTGCACATATTACCACAAAGAATATCCCTGTAACGACCAGGGACCTGAGCGGACTGTGATGATATGCAAGGCGAGGCTCTGTGGGATTCAGCCGGTGGAGCAGGTCCTCAGGTTGTCTGGTCTTCATCCATGAACTCGCTTATCACGAACCACCTTCTCTTGCGTTTTCCGCCGTGGAGGCGAAGCCACAACGAATCGGGCAGGTAGACCTGACCGCCGCAGTAATCGCAGCGAACCACTCTTGCGCTTCCATCTACGTTGAGCAAGCCTGCACAGGACGGACAGGTTATGGATTCCGGTACGTCAGAGCCTGCCTCCGATGCTGGAGAACCGGCGAGCAGAGCATTGATGAGCATCCTGATCCCGGGAACTTCTTCTGAAAGCCAGGGGGGAGGAAAGTCGACAGGGTAACCCAGGCCACATTTGCGACAGACGTATCTTTTTCCGGCTTCGAGGTGCCAGGGATCGATGAACGAGGTCTTGCAGCTGTCGCAGTAGGGATCGAACCTTGCCAGTGTAAGATTGCCATGGAACGCACCCATCAGCATGGAGCCGGTACCCATGCCCTTCTCCATGTCCTGCATCTTCCGGCAGCTTCTGCCGATGGTCTCAACCCAGTAGTCGCGGGGAATGTCTATGTCCGACTGGCAGCTTCGGCAGTGGGCGGTGGCAACGGGCCCGTCCAGGGGAACGGGCATGTCGCACCTGGGGCACTGAAGGCTGAACTCCACCCTGAAGCTGAAAAGGGGGACATCAACAGATGTTTCCCCGTTCCGTCCGGTATCGCTCGATCCCATGACTCCCATCCACATGCGAATTTGATCCTGATGCTGCCGGTCGCCTGCACCTTCAAATGCATCGGACCGACACGGTCCCTGAACATGAAACCTAAGGTGAGATTCTGGAATGACCAAGTGAGTGAGTGACGGACGCCCCTATTCGTCTCAGTTAGGGCTGAATCCACGGACCAGTGTCTCTACGACACTGTTCGAGATCGCGGGGATGTCCTCCACCTGTATTACCTCGGAATCCTTCATGAGTGCATGAAGGAGCCTTCCATCCCTGGTCATCCGGACCGCGCCGTCGATGAGCAGCATCGATAGACCGTGGAGCGAGGACCAGGTTACGTTTGCCAGTTCCACCGGGTCCGAACTCCTGAAGCTGCCCTCACGCTGGCAACCTACGATGAAGTCAGTGATCACTGAAAAAGCACCGCTGGCTGCATCTGCGAGTTCAGGGACCGGTGCCCCGTCGGTCAGTTCGAAGCCGAACATGAGATTGTATAACGTGGATCTTGTAACGGCAAACCTTACATAGGCGCAGGAACAGCGCCGGAAAAGCTCAAGCGGGGTCGGAAGTCCATCCGCTGTTTCACCCAGATCATCGCGGAGCTTGTTGAAACCATCGGCGGCAACGGCGCCCAGAAGAGCCGTCTTGTCCTCAAAATGCCTGTATGACGCCGAACGGGAGACTCCAATGGTCTTGCTGAGATGGCGCATGGTGAGACTGTCCATCCCCTCTTCCTCGAGGATCCGGGAAGCGGTCCTGACAAGAATGCTCCTGAGGTCCTGATGATGATATTTCCTTTTTCCCATTGTTTTTCCTTCGATGAACGCTACACCAGAATGTTGACAGTGTCAACATCAGTTTTTATAATGTAAAAGGATGTCAATATTTAATGGTCCCATGGAGGTTCGAGATGCTGAATAATTGTATGCCATCGTTGAGGATAGGCGATCTTGAAGCCGTCCTTCCAATAGTACAGGGAGGCATGGGAGTGGGGATATCCCTTTCCGGCCTCGCCTCCGCGGTGGCCAGGGAGGGCGGGATCGGCGTGATATCCACAGCGGGTATCGGCCGGGAGGATAAGAACTACCGCAGGGACCTGAAGGCTGCGGACGAGCGGGCGCTCAGGAGCGAGATCCGCCGCGCCAGAGAAATGACCGACGGCATACTGGGAGTGAACATCATGATGGCCCTTTCCGACTACGACGACCTTCTGAGGGTTTCCATCGATGAGGGTATAGATGTCATATTCATCGGTGCGGGACTCCCGCTCCGGCTCCCGGGATCCCTGACCCTGGAGGAGTTCAAGCACTGCAGGACGAAGTTCATTCCGAAAATATCCTCCGCCAGGGCGGCCGAAGTTATACTCAAGGTCTGGGACAGACACTTCGGGCGCATGCCCGACGCCTTTGCCGTCGAAGGACCTCTCGCAGGGGGTCACCTCGGGTTCTCAAGGGATGACCTGGAATCCGGGAACATTGAGCTGACCGGTATTCTGTCGCAGGTGCTGGATACCGTCTCAGCCTATGAACCCCTGTATGGCAGGATACCCGTAATAGCTGCGGGCGGAATATACACCGGGGCCGATATCCATCACATGCTCTCTCTGGGCGCATCGGCGGTCAAGATGGGGACCAGGTTCGTGGCGACAACCGAGTGCGACGCTCACGCCAACTTCAAGAAGGCATACGTTGAATGCCGTAAGGAAGACCTTGTTATAATCGACAGCCCGGTAGGGCTTCCCGGCCGGGCCATCACCAGCAGGCTGCTGTCAGAGGTCGAGCGCGGGGAGAAAAAACCCCTGGAATGCCTCTGGCAGTGCCTTCGTACCTGCGACGTCAAGACAGCCCCGTACTGCATCGCACAGGCCCTGACCAGCGCAAAGCTGGGGGACCTGCAAAACGGCTTCGCCTTCGCTGGAGCCAACGCTTACCTTGTCGACCGGATAGTATCCGTAAAGGAACTGATATCATCCCTCGTCGATGAGTTCGCCCGGGCCTGCAGAGCGGACGAACCAGCGCTTGCACTTAACTGAAGGCACTAATGATGCATAGAGGGAGGTCTATTGAGACTTCCTCCATCTCCTGTACTGCAGATATCCCTCAAGAAAGGGACTGTTGGCATGCAGCCTGGCCCTGGTCAGGTGCAGTGGGAGCCATATCGCAGTACTGAGCCTCATCCCGGGTGATGAGCAGTTGCTCTGCATGAATATGAACCTGTTCCGCTCTCTCAGGATCTCGGACGCAGTACCTCGGCCCATGGTTGCCGAGTGCTGGTGTTCCACTGTTATTTCCGGGCATCTCTTCATAGTGTAGCCGGCCCTTCGCATCCTGGCTCCCAGGTCCGCATCCTCCCAGTAGATGGGGGCATACCTGGTGTCCAGACCTCCCAGGTCCTCCCAGACCTTCCTCCTCCAAAGAGAGCACGCGCCGGAAGGGTAGGGCTCCCCTTCGATGCCCTCTCCAGTCACTGCCAGCCCCCTGCGGAAACTCCAGCTGAAATCGCCGTCATCCGTACCGTCGGGCCTGGGTATCCCTGGCACGACGGCACCCACTTCATCCGGGGAATTCCTGAGCTCATCCAGAAGTGCTGAAAAGCTTCCCATATGGGGAACGGTGTCATTGTTGAGAAGAAGCAGATTATCGCTTTCGGCAGCCTCCATGCCCATATTGACCGCGTTGCAGAAGCCGGGGTGCCTGTCTCTTGAGAGCAGTCTTACGGAAGGATGCTTTGTCCTCACCAGATCAGCGGTTCCGTCATCCGAGCAATCGTCCACCAGTATCACCTCGCCCCCGGCCCGACAGGCCTCTTCAAGTATACCGGGGAGGAATTTCTGGAGTATTTCCCTCCCGTTCCTTGAGGGTATCACCAGGGTGATCTCAGGCATACTAGTTCAGTTCAGGGGGCAGGAAGGATATTCCCGAGAGCATCTCCATCTGTCTCGCCATTTCCAGTGAGTTCTCGATGGTATGGGCCGGTATCATCTTGAAGCCCCTCTTGCCCTTCACCTTGAACTGGAGAGGTCCCTTCAGCCCGACCGTTTTCTTCTGGACCGCAACGGCCGCGGCAGCACCGAGAAGACCCCCTCCGAAGGTCACGCCGCTCATGCCGGATACATGGAACTCCTCGATCTCGTTCCAGTGGTAGCCGAAGGTGGTGAGATAGGTGAATGCGAAACCATCCTCCGTCAGTCCTACCTTCGCTTTCCTGGCCCTCATTATCATCCATATTCCAAGAGGTATGGTGATGATCAGGAAACAGGTAAGGATACCGGCGAAGACCTGGGCCTTCCTCCAGCTGTTCTTCATGGGGAAGGTCCTTCCCGTCATCTCCGCCCGTTCCAGCAGGCTTCTGCACTCGTCTCTTCCCATGCTCATACAATCCTCCATCTGTTTTGTAGTTATTTGCATGCCCGAACTTATATTCATGCATTCGAAAACACCGGAAGGCAAATAATAATGAACGGGAAGATGGAAGGCTCAGGGCAGTACCGCGGAGAACTTACCGTGCCGGAGGAAGCCATAGACCGGAACGGCCACGTGAACAACGTTTGCTACATCCAGTGGATGCAGGAAGTGGCCGTGCTTCATTCGGAAGCTTCCGGGAGTTCAGGGGCCATGGAGAGAGCCGGAGGCACATGGGTGGTGAGGTCCCACAGGATCGAGTACCTTAGACCGGCCTTCTCCGGAGACAGGATAGAGATACATACCTGGGTGGCGAACATGCGCCGTATCAGGTCGCTGAGAAAGTACGAGTTCGTGAGGGTTTCGGACGGTGAGCTGCTGGCAAGAGGCGAGACGGACTGGGTCTTCCTGGACGCTGAGACCGGCAGGCCTTCGGCCATCCCCGAAGCAGTAAGCGAATGCTTCATTATAATCGACGGATGAACCGGACCGGCCAGGCAGGGGACTGAACCCTTCCGGTTCCTCAGGGATCGGGTTCTCCCCCTAGGGGCTCCTGACGGCGAAACCCCGGATACCCCGGGAATTCCCTGTATTGGTCATGGAACCGCTTCCCACGAGGAAATCGAATATCCAGGCGTTGGCACCGTGGGGACTGGTGGAATCCGACCATACCGACTGCCCGTCATTGTCGAAGGGCCCCTGGTCGTGCCAGCTGATACCGGCGTCGTGCAGAGCGAGAAGCTGCTGCTTCGAAGGCATCCGCCAGTCACCCCCCTCCAGGTTCTGCGCCCAGAGGGAGGCCGTCATCCAATCGGTGTCCCTGTCGGGACCCACCTGCCACTGAAGGCCGGTAACCGTGTCTGAAATGATCCCGTTGCTCTCGGGGAACCTCGCGTCCACCTGATCCTCCGCCGCCATCTCATGCTCCACATCGGTGACTACCGTGGAAAGGGCTCCGCAGCCGGAGACGATCAGGATCAACAGTACCCGGACAGTCTTCCTGTTCATATCGACATCTCCTTCGAGGCTAAAGAAAAGAAGGGCTGGCTTCAGGAGATCCTAAATCAATAATCGGGGCCGGTGCCCAGTATCCTCACTGCGGAGGAATAGCGCCTGGCGTAGTTCGAGCTGCCCAGGGGAGTGATGACTACTCCTCGGTTCTGCCAGGACGAGCAGTGGATGAATTCACCGTTGCCCATGTAGATGCCCGCGTGCCTGGGATTGTCGAAGATCAGTATGTCTCCGGGGAGAAGGTCCTCCTTTTCCACTGGAATGCCCATATCCTCGATGGCCCCCACCGTACGGGGGAGGGGGATTCCATTGTCGTTGAACACCCTGTACGTCAGCCCGCTGCAGTCGAAGCCGCTCCCGTCGGTGCCTCCCCATACGTAGGGTGTGCCAAGGTAAGAGACGGCTTCCTCCAGTATCCTGTCAGCCAGGACCGCGGAACCCGCCCCGCAGTCGAAGTCGCCTATCAGGAGGGAAGTGTCCCGGAGAACCGTCTCCAGCTGGCCAAGGGTCCAGTCGCCTTCGGGGCCGCCGGTGCCGTGCATCCTTGCGGGAAGGTCCCTGAAAACGACCGTATCCCCTTCGATGAATGCTTCGCAGGTACCGTTAACGGCCACGGCGAAGCAGAGGTCCTGGTTCTGTATCCCGTAGTCCTGCAGGAGATAGCCGGACCAGGGCTCCGAAATGAGATGGTACTCAACCCTGTATATGCCCTGGTAGCCTTCCAGGACTTCGGCGGTCAGGTCGAAGGTCTCAAGCGAGGGGAGGTCGTTCCCGTAGAATACGTCCACCAAACCTATGGGCTGCAGTTCAGAAGCGGCCCCCAGCAGCAGCTGTGTCGGCATTATAATGAGGAGCAGGTTCATAAAGAGCATCGGATTCCCCCGGGTACTGATCGATCAAGGTTAATAAGGGTCCAACGGGTTTCAGGCTGATCTAGCCGGAAACCAGCCGATGGTTCCACGGTTCACGCCTCTCCGATTCCCCTGGACGCCTCGTAGAGCAGTATGGAAGCGCTTACGGCGGCGTTGAGGGATTCCACTCCCCTGGTCATGGGAATACCGACCCTGAAGTCCAGGAGCTTGTCCACTTCATCCGATATTCCGTGGGCCTCCGAACCGACCACCAGACCAAGGCTTTCCCTTTCCCTGTGAAGGATGCCGGGGTCGTCACCTGAAGCATCGGCTCCTATGAACTCCATTCCAGGAGTGTTCTCCCTCATGAACCCGGGGAGGCTGACGTCGCACAGCAGAGGGACCGATGCGTTCGTTCCGGCTGCGGCACGGGTTACCTTCGGGATGAACGGGAAGCAGCTTCCCTTTCCGGTTACTACCGCTGCGCAGCCGAAGGCCGCGGCGGACCTGAGAATTGTTCCCATGTTACCTGGATCGGAGACACCATCAAGAAGCAGGAAGAGCCCCCTCCGTGGCAGGACCGGAACATCAGCCGCCGGCAGGGAGAGAACGGAGATGATCCCCTGTGAAGTTGCAGTGTCCGAGACGCTATCGAAGAGTCCGGCCGGCAGTTCCAGAACGTCCACCCCGAGGGAGCCGACCCTCCCGGCCAGCCGACGAACCTCTTCTCCGGCATCAACGGATAGCAGGACCCACTTCGTTATGTTTCTCTCCAGCTGGTCGGAGATGAACCTTGGACCCTCCATGAGGAAGAGCCCGTTCTTCAGGATACCGGACCTTGAATGAAGCTGCCTGGAAACCTTCAGTCTTTGATTCGTCGGGCTTGTCACGCTGATGATCATTTTCCTGTCCCGCCTGTCCCCGGGGCGTGAGCTAACTCCCCAGTATCTCCCTGATTATGGTGTCGATGTCCGCTTCAGGGACCTTTCCGGTGAGGGACCTCAGGAGTGATACGTCCGGTAACCTACGCCGCATATCCTCGAAGTCATCGGGATATGCCTCGTCGTAAGGGATGAGACTGATCTTTGAACTGGAGCCGGAGATCCGCTTGACCTTATCGGCCAGTTCCCAGACGGATATCTCCTGGGTCGATCCTATGTTGATGACCTTTCCCACCGCTCCGGGATTCTCAACGAGAGACGCAATGGCTTCCACTATCTCGTACACCAGGCTGAAACACCTGGTTTGACGGCCGTCTCCGAACACTGTCAGCGGCTTGCCCGCAAGGGCCTGCTCTATGAACCTGGGAAGGACCATGCCGTACCTTCCCGACTGCCTTGGACCCACTGTGTTGAACAGCCTGCCTATGACCACCGGCAGGCCCTTGTCCTTCCAGTAGGCCAGGGCAAGGAACTCGTCCACCGCCTTGGAGCAGGCGTAGCTCCATCTGCTTCTGCTGGTGGCCCCCAGAACGATGTCGCCATCTTCACGGAAGGGCACGCGCTCGCTCTTGCCGTATACCTCAGAGGTGGAAGCTATGAATACCGGTGTCATGCCCGGCCGGGCAGCCATCAGAACGGTCTCTGTACCTTTGACGTTGGTCTCGATCGTCTCCACAGGCTGTCGTATGATGTTCTCCACGCCCACGGCGGCTGCCAGGTGTATGACTTTCCTGCTCTGGTTGACAAGTCCCCTCGTGAGGGCCTCATCAAGCACCGAGCCCACCACGAACCGGAAACGGCTGTTATCCGAACACCCGTCGAGATTGGAAAGGGTGCCTGTCGAGAGGTCGTCCAGGACCAGGACGCTGTCTCCCCTGGCAAGCAGAAGCTCGCAGAGGTGCGATCCGATGAAGCCGGCGCCACCGGTGACCAGGTAATCGTACTCTCCAGAACCAGGCATCAAAGCCCCTTTCTAGTGGGGGACTATGCTCAGCAGGACACCGGCGGCTATGGCGCTGCCGATGACCCCGGCCACATTGGGGGCCATGGCGTGCATGAGAAGGTGGTTGTTCTTGTCATACTTCCTTCCCTCCACTTCCACAACCCTTGCGGAATCTGGAACTGCGGAAACCCCGGCCGCGCCCACCAGCGGATTTATCTTATTGTCACCCTTGAGGAACAGGTTCATCACCTTTGCGAACATGACCCCTCCGGCGGTGGCGATGGCAAAGCTCACGGCTCCGAGGATGAATATCTTGAGGGAATCGAATGTCAGGAAATAGCTTGCCTGGGTGCTGGTGCCCACTGAGAATCCCAGGAGTATCACGACTATGTTGTTAAGGGTTCCCTGGGCGCTCTTCGCCAGCCTGTCGGTCACACCGCACTCCTTGAGCAGATTGCCGAAGAACAGCATGCAAAGCAGCGTGATGGCGCCGGGAGCGATGAAGGCAGTGACCAGGAAGGCTATCACGGGGAACAGTATCTTCTCCGTCTGGGATACCTTCCGGACGGCCTTCATCCTCCTCAACCGCTCTTCCTTAGTGGTGAGGAGCCTCATTATCGGCGGCTGTATCACGGGCACGAGTCCCATGTAGGAGTACGCCGCAATTGCGATGGCCCCCAGGAGAGTGGGTGACATCTGGCTGGCCACGAAGATGGCCGTCGGCCCGTCGGCCCCTCCGATGATGCCTATTGATGCAGCCTCCTGAAGATCGAAGCCCAGGAACAGCGAACCCAGAAGGGTGAGAAATATGCCCACCTGTGCCGCTGCCCCCAGGAGCAGCAGCTTAGGATTTGACAGCAGGGCGCTGAAGTCGGTCATGGCACCGATGCCCAGGAATATGAGGGGAGGAAAAAGACCGCTCTTGACCCCGAAGTAGAACAGGCTGAATACGGACTGCTGTCCCCCCAGGATATCCTGATAGCCTATGGGCATAAGCTCGGGATTGTAGGGGATGTTACCGGCGATGATGCCGAATCCTATGGGAACCAGCAGGAGAGGCTCGTAATCCTTCTTTACGGCCAGGTATATCATTGCAAGCCCGACCAGTATCATGATGATGTTGCCCAGCTCCACCTGGCCGAAACCGGTATCCCCAAGGTAGGACAGAAGATCGAGCCTGTCACCCTGAAGTCCTCCGGTTATCCAGATCACCAGTTGTGAGGAAAAGGACATGCGTCAGCCTCCGATTTTCATTATCACAGCGTTCTCGAGGACGTTCTCTCCCTCTTTCGCCATGAGCTGGCTGACCTTGCCGGAGACGGGAGCCTCTATTTCGTTCTCCATCTTCATCGCCTCCATTATTGCCACCGGCTGACCCTCGCTGACGGTATCCCCCTCCTTGACCATGAGCTTGAGTATCAATCCGGGAAGCGGGGCCACTACAGTTCCGCTGTCCATGGCCGCCCGGGGGGGGGATGTCCTGTCAGGAACCTCTGCAGCGTTGACCACCTCATGCTTCCTTGACAGAACAGGCGTCTTGGAGGCCTTCCTCATGGGAGCCTCCACAGCGACCTGATAGGTCCTCCCGTCAAGGGTCACTTCCACCGCATCATCGGTTATTCTGCCGATGTTCACGGTGTATGTATTACCGTTGACCGTTATCTTGTACTCAGGCATATCAGCGACTCCTGCTCCTGTTCTGAAGTGATCCCCACTCCTGGAGGAGTTCCGCCCGTCCGGCAAGCCTCCAGGGTGTGTAAGGCTTCTCGTAGGTCTCCCAGGTAAGCTTCATGTTCTCCATCTGGTCCAGGAGGCAGAAATGGGCGTGGACCGCGGCGCTGACGGCCACCACTTCCTCAGGGCTCAGGGGTCTTGGCCGGCTGTCCGCCGAAGCATCCCCTCCCTTCGTATTTCCTCCCACACCAAGCTTCCTCTCCACCCAGTTCTCCAGGATTGGAAGCATGAAGGCCAGCACCACAAGTCCCGTGAAAACGGCAACCATCCCCACCAGCGCTATTCCAAGCCCGTTGCCCAGATCACCGGTGCCCGGAGCTGAGATAATACACTGGGTAATCAGCTGCGGGCTCATAGCGGTATGTTCCCGTGCTTCTTCGGAGGTATGGTCTGACGCTTGCCGGCCAGCATCTCAAGCGCCTTTATGATACGGAACCTTGTGTTGGATGGAATTATCACGTCGTCCAGGTAACCCCTGGAAGCCGCATCGTAGGGATTTGCGAACTTCTCCCTGTACTGGGCCACCAATTCCTTCTTCCTCGTGACAGGGTCCTTCGCCTCGTCGATGTCCCGTTTGAAGATGATCTCCACTGCACCTTCCGGACCCATGACGGCTATCTCCGCCGTGGGCCAGGCGTAATTGATGTCGGCCCGGATGTGCTTGGAGCTCATAACGTCGTAGGCTCCTCCATAAGCTTTTCTCGTGATAACGGTAACCTTGGGCACTGTGGCCTCGGCGTATGCGAAGAGCAGCTTGGCCCCGTTCCTGATTATGCCGCCGTATTCCTGCGCCGTCCCGGGCATGAACCCGGGGACATCCACCAGGGTGATGATCGGTATGTTGAAGGCGTCGCAGAACCGGACGAACCGGGCTGCCTTGATCGAGGCGTCGTTGTCCAGCACTCCGGCCAGGTACGACGGCTGGTTGGCCACTATTCCGACCGACCGGCCGTTCATCCTGGCGAACCCTATTATGATGTTGGGAGCGTAGGACCTCTGTATCTCGAGGAATTCCCCGTTGTCCGTCATCGCTTCTATGATCCTTCTCATCTCGTAGGGTTTGTTGGGATTGTCAGGCACAAACTCGTCCAGCCACATCTCGTTCCTGTCTGGAGGATCGGAGCACGGGACCCGTATGGGGTCTTCCATGTTGTTCTGGGGTATGTAGCTTATCAATTTGCGGATGAGGAGGATAGCCTCCTCCTCCCTGTCGCACACCAGGCTGCAGACACCGCTTCTCTTGCTGTGGATCGAAGGTCCACCAAGCTGTTCCTTCGTCACATCCTCTCCGGTGACCGCCTTCACCACGGTAGGTCCGGTAACGAACATATAGCTGATATCCTTCACCATTATGGTGAAATCCGTGATGGCCGGGCTGTATACGGCACCGCCGGCGCACGGGCCTAGGATGGCCGATATCTGGGGGATCACGCCTGAATAGAGCACGTTCTTCAGGAATATCTTCCCGTACCCGGCCAGGCTCTCTATACCCTCCTGTATCCTTGCGCCCCCGGAATCGTTCAGCCCGATCAGAGGTGCGCCGTTCATGGCCGCCATGTCCATTATCTTCAGTATCTTCTCGGCGAAGGTCTCGGACAGACTGCCCCCCAGCACGGTGAAATCATGGGAGAACACGTACACCTGCCTGCCGTCGATGGTCCCGTACCCGGTCACCACTCCGTCGCCGGGGATCTTCTTCTTGTCCAGCCCGAAACTGGTGGACCTGTGGGTAACCAGCATATCGAACTCTTCGAAGCTCTCATCGTCAAGCAGAAGGTCTATCCTTTCACGGGCCGTGAACTTTCCCTTCTCGTGCTGCTTCTCTATCTTGTCCTCGCCGCCCCCGGCGAAGGCTTCCTCCCGGAGCGCCCGGAGCTTGTCCGCCTTTTCCAGAGAACTCATTTTCGACTTTCCTTTTCTGATTTCGGGTGTTCGCAGAGTTCGGTGAGCACCTTGCCGCTGGATGCGGGATGGACGAAGGCTATCATCGCTCCTCCCGCCCCTAACCTTGGCGCGCTGTCTATCATCCTCACCCCCATGCCTTTCAATGACTCCACCTGGCGGGCGGCGCTGTCCACCGAGTAGGCGATGTGGTGAACTCCGGGGCCCCTTTTCTCCATCGCCCTGGCTATGGGGCTCTCCGGGGAGGTGGGCTCCAGGAGCTCTATCCTGGACTCACCCACCCCGAACATGGCGACCCTCACCATCTGGCTCGGTACCTCCTCGATACCGAGGAACGGAAGCCCAAGGCAGTCCCGGTAGAAAGGCATGGCCTCCTCCAGGCTCTCCACAGCTATTCCCACATGATCGATACCCATGATGCCCATGATCATTCTCCAATTGCTCTTCGAGGGTATTGTGAAAGCATACTCCCGATCCCGTACGGGGTTGTCTCGCCCCTCATTATTGATTCTACAGCTTCGTCCACGCTTCCGAACCTTTCGGCCACGGCTGACCTGGCCATCTCCCTCCCCTTCTCCCGAATGATGCTCTCGAGTATCAGGGAGGTACGCCTGCGGGCCATTTCGACCCTTCCGTCCATTCCAGAGACGAAACGGTCGATCTCCGCCGTCAGGTCCTCGATGCCCTGACCCGTCTGGGCTGAGCATCTGATCACCGGGGGTCTCCGGGACTCGTCAGGAATAAGCTCCAGGCTGGCCATCACAGCGGATTCCAGCTGATCGATGCCCTGCCTGTCAGCCTTGTTCAGGACTATCATGTCACCGATCTCCATTATTCCGGCCTTCATGGTCTGCACCTCGTCACCCAGTCCAGGGACGAGCACCAGCAGTGTCAGGTCAGCGAGGGACGCTATCTCCACCTCTGCCTGGCCCACTCCCATCGTCTCCACCAGGACCGGATCGTATGAAGCTGCGGCAAGCACTTCGAGAGCATCCCTCGTGGATCCTGCAAGCCCTCCAAGGTGTCCTCTGCTTCCCATGCTCCTTATGAAAACGCCGGGGTCGGAAGCGTGTTCCTGCATCCTGAGCCTGTCACCAAGGAGCGCACCGCCGGAGAACGGTGACGAGGGGTCCACGGCTATCACGCCGACCTTCCTGGATAAAAGCCTCCAGTGGCTTATCAGGCGGCTGGTCAGGGTGCTCTTCCCCGCTCCAGGGGGACCGGTTATGCCAACTGTCAGGCCGGTCCTTTCTGGATCGTAGAGGTCGTGCATTATCACCGGCGCAAGCTCGTGGCCGTTCTCCACCATTGAAAGGACCCTGGCAATCCCCCGGACATCGCCTGCGCGAACCCTTCTTATCAGATCGTCAGCATGAACTGGGAGCAAATCCACCTCCGGTTGGAAAAACGGGATTCCGTCGGCTCAGCGGGCCTGCATCTCCCGCTGAATGAAATCCACCACTTCGGTGGCCGCTGTACCCGGGGTGAAGATGGCTCTGAAGCCGGATTCCTTGAGCCCGGGGATATCATCCTCGGGAATGACTCCGCCGCCGAAGAGGATTATGTCCTGACCGCCCTTCTCGCGAAGCAGCCTGGCCACTTCAGGGAACAGGTGGTTGTGAGCGCCGGAGAGAAGTGAGAGACCCACGAAATCGACATCCTCCTGGATGGCCGCGTTGGCAATAGCCTCGGGAGTCTGGCGTATGCCTGTATAGATCACTTCCATGCCCGCGTCCCGCAGGGCCCGGGCTATATACTTGGCGCCCCGGTCATGACCGTCCAGCCCGGGTTTTCCTATCAGAACTCTCACTCTGCGTTCCATTACCGCCTCCGGACTATTCAAGTACATTAATCCCGCTGTTTTACGGCGGGAGAGCTGATTGCCGGTCTTGATCGGGGGTGCTACCGGGCACTTCCCGGAAGCTCCCATAATTACCATAATATAACCGTCATTATTTCACATGCATAATACCAGTCTGGAGGTTGGATTTGAAGTACGCCATGCCGCTGCTGCTAGTAATGGCAAGCATTTCACTGGCTGAGATAAACGGTGACACGGTCGCAGGCTACCTTGATCAGATAGGCCAGGACCTGGTCTACGAGAGGTCGGGGAACGAATTCGTGCTGATCGCCGAAACCGCCGACAGTGTAGAGGTTCCCTACATGTATATCCTGGTCGACCCTGAGATGCAGGGGTGTCTTCTCGTGGCCCTCACCCCTGGTCTGGTACCTGAATCCGGACCCGAGCGGACAGCGGCCCTGGAGACTCTGGCCCAGCTCAACTGGGACTACACCTGGGTGAAGTTCGCGGCCGACCCTGAAACCGGAGAGGTCTCGGCAATGTACACCTTCTCAACCGAGAACGGCATGGGTTACGAAGCCTTCGCGGTGATGGTCAATCTCCTGCTTGGGACTGTGGAAGAGAACTGGGAAATACTGTCATCCTTCTGATATACGGTAACGGGGGGGAAGAATGTATGGCAAGATAGCCATCTGCTGCGGCCGCTCAAGTCAGCCCCTGGGTCTTCGCATATGCGAGATCCTGGGAATAGAGCCCGAGCCAGTGGAGTTCGTCCGTTTCTCCAACGGCAACCTTATGGTCAATTTCGTTGGCGAATCCGTCCGCGAGAAGGATGTCTTCGTGATACAGTCAGGCGAGAGGTCCATCCTCCAGGACCGTGACCTGGCCTACGGTGTAGTCTCCGGCGATATCCTCGAGCTGCTCCAGATGATATACGCCCTCAAGGACAGCGCCGGGCGCATAACAGCGGTTACCCCCTACTTCCCCTATGCCAGGAGCGACAAGAAGGACAAGCCCAGGATCGCCATTACGGCCAAGATGGTCTTCGACATGCTGGAGGCGGTGAGGGCTGACAGGGTCCTTACCATGACCCTGCACTGCCCGCAGAGCCAGGGGTTCAGCAACATCCCCGTTGACCAGCTCCACGCCGACGAGGTTTTCCTTGATACGATAACATCCCTGGACTGCGACAAGCTGGCCTTCGTGGCACCGGATTCAGGCAGTATCATGAACAATGACTTCCTGGCCATGCACGTGGGCCGCTACCTGAGGGACAGGGGACTGTCACCCAGCATAGAGACCGGATACGTGAAGAAGGTCAGGGTGGACGACAGCGAGACTCCGCACATCAGGACGGTGGAGGGTATAGATGACCTGTCCGGCTGGACCGTCATCATGAACGACGACGAGACCCTGTCGGGCAAGAGCCTTGTACAGTGCGCGGACCTGGCCATGGAGAGGGGGGCGAAGGAGGTCTACGCCTTCGTGACCCACGGAATACTCTCGGGAAACGCTGTCAAGAGGATAGAGGACAGCCCCATAACCAGGCTCTACGTCACGGATACCGTGGAATTCAACGCACAGGAGGCGGAGAAGGTTGTGGGGGGTCCGCTCACCAAGATAGAGACACTTTCGGTGGCCAGGATCTTCGCCGAGGCCATCAAGAGGACACACGAGGGCAAGAGCCTCAGTTCACTGTTCCTGGGCAAATAGCATCATGAACGACCGGAGGCCGGCGGATAGTCCCATCTCTGCCGGTTTCGGGTCATGAGTAATTTCCTCAGGTCCAGTTCCTTCCTGATCGTTTCCGTATTCCTGGTGGTCTTCCTGGGTCACATGGCCAGCAGGAACGTTCAGTCTTTCGACTCGATCTGGTCTGTTCACACCGCCAGGAGCATTCTGCTGGAGGGAAATACGGACCTGAACGAGTACCCCGAACAGCTCGAGGCCTAGGGCTACAGAGACCTGCTGGAGATCGATGGGAAATACTATACGATCTTCCCCGTGGGGGCTTCGATACTGGCAATACCCTTCGTCGCCGCCTCTGAACTGGCATTCCAATTCGTCATACCCTCTGTTCCGTTCCTCGATGAATACATTCGCAGCAGGACCGTGGACCGGCTGGGTGAGCTCAACAGCGTTTCGGTGCACAAAGGAGTGGAGATAGTTACGGCATCCTTCATCGTAGGGCTCACGGCTGTCTTCATTCTCCTCATCGGGCTCCGCCTCCTTGGGTCCAGGCCGTGGTCTCTGGCACTGGTCTTCATCTTCTCGTTCTGCTCTCCGGCCATCTCCACCGCCAGCCGCGGGCTCTGGCCTCATGGACCCTCAATGCTGATGCTGGCCCTGGCCATGTATCTTCTTGTGAAGGCTGAGGACAGGCACTCACTGGCTGCCTACTCCTCCCTGCCCCTTGCCTTCTCCTATGCAGTAAGGCCGACAAACGCCGTTCCCATAATTCTTCTCACGGTATACATATTCATCAGGTTCAGGAAGATGTTCCTCAAGTACGTCCTCTGGAGCCTTCCTGTTGCAGTGCCCTTCGTTGTGTTCAACATGCTGGTGTACGGCTTTCCGATCTCGCCCTACTATATGCCCGGCCGGCTCAACGCCCATGTCAATCTGGCGGTTTCCCTCCCCGGAACCCTGATAAGCCCGGGAAGGGGACTGTTTCTGTTCAGCCCTGTCTTTCTGTTCTCCCTCCTGGGCATCTGGATGGGAGCGAGAAAGGGGAAGCTGTTCGATATATTCCTTGCCGGGATCCTGTGCCTGCACTGGATAATCATCTCCAGCTTCAAGCAGTGGTGGGGAGGGCATGCCTTCGGCCCTCGATACTTCGCCGATGTGCTTCCTCTGCTGGTCTATTTCCTTATCCCGGCCGTCCAGTGGATGCGACAGCTGGCAGGCAGAAAGAAGGCGGTATTTCTGTCCCTGTTCTGCCTTCTCGCCGCGATAAGCTTCGCGATCAACATGTACGGTGCAAACAGCTGGAGTCCCATGGAATGGAACTCCGATCCCTCGAACATCGATTTCAACCAGGATCGTCTCTGGGACTGGGGTGATCCCCAGTTCCTCCGCTGACGACGATCTCTCAGTACTCGGCACCTGCCGTCTCGAAGGTGCCCCTGACAACAGGCTTGCCCTGGTCAACCATAAGACGGCCCTGGGTATAGACCCTGTCGATCTTCCAGTCGTCGCGGAACATTATCAGGTCCGCGTCGGCTCCCTCCGTCAGGCATCCCTTCCTGTCCTTCATGCCGATCCTGGCCGCAGGATTCGAGGTGAAGAGCCCAAGGACATCCGTGACAGGAAAACCCTCGGCCGTTATCAGGCGGCGGAACTCATCCTGGAGGGTATCCATCCCGGCCACATCAAGTCCGGTGAAGGACCCTTCCGGATCGAAACGGGGAATGCTGCCGTTGGCGTCGGAACTCATGGTGAGCCTCTGAAGGGGCAGCTCCCTGGCCATGAAGACCGAAAGGACCTGCGAGGAATCGACGCCCTTCTGTTTCCTGGTCCCCGAGGCGGTGATATCAATGTTGCCCCCGGCGGACACCAGGGACAGGGCCTGACGAAATAGCTCCTCCGACCTTGACACGTGAGTGGGAAGGACCTGCCCCAGGGGCAGTTCAGTTTCCCTCGCCATGCGGAAGATGTAGTCCATCCCCCTGGACCCTCCGCCCATGTGTATCTGCACCAGCCCGGCCTTGCCTCCCAGGAGGCCACCCGCACGGGCTTCCGCCACAAGCCGGGTGAACTCGTCAAAGGTGGGCTGTGAGGACCGATGGTCCGACAGTGCCACCTCCCCAACCCCGATGACCGGTCCGATGAGGGCAATGTCCTTCCTCACAGACCCGGTGATGGTTGCCGGGGGGAACTGGTAGGAACCGCACATCATGAACGCGGATAACCCTTCTGCGCGGAGCCCCAGTATCTTTGCCAGCAGCGTCTCCGGGTGCCTTGTGACGTCATCGGTGCCAAGCAGTCCCACCACCGTGGTGACCCCCGCGGTCGTAACGGCGGAAAGCTGTATTTCCGGGACCCTAGTTGCAGGACCGCCTTCGCCGCCGCCCCCGGTAACGTGTACATGAAGGTCCACGAACCCGGGGGTCAGGATATGGTCCGAGGCGTCCACTATATCCACGTCCAGACCGGCGGGTCCCGGTATGGAATCCCTGACGGCCACCACCTTCCCGCCGCAGAGCAGAACATCGACCCTGCCGCGGTCGAGAGGATCGAAAACCCTGCCGTTCCTCAGAAGAGTAAGCATATTCTCGTCTTTCCTGATCATCATTCCCTATGGAAGTGCCTGGTTCTGTACAGGGGCCTCTGCCCCGTCCACCGACTCATCAGATCCGGACTCGGAATATACGCAGATTCTTCCCGCGGCCATCATCCGTGATCCTCCATTCCAGATCAGTGGTGTTGCTGAGGAACCTCCTGTCATGGCTGACCAGGAGAAGGGCGCATTCAAGTTCGGAGAGAGCGGCTTCGAGGCATTCGATCCCCGGCAGGTCGAGATGGTTGGTAGGCTCGTCCATGATGACGATCCATGGATTCTCAAGCAGGCCGAGGCACAGCATCAGCTTCCTGGTCTCTCCCGGGCTGGGCAGGGCGCTCTTCAGCAGAGGCTCGGGATCCGAGCCGAGCCTCCTTACGCAGCTCATCACACCGCCCAGGGTCTCCGGGCCCAGGTCCCCGGCCGTTGAGAGGACGCGGGCAGACTGATCTGACGTAAGCTCCTGGGGTATGTACAGCAGCCTTCCCTCCGGAAGCTCCATGCACTCCACCAGCAGCTTCACAAGGGTACTCTTGCCGCTGCCGTTGGGACCTGTGAGGGCTATCCTGTCAGTCGGTAGTACGGACAGCCGTGGATGGACCAGATGCAGCCCTCCGATCACGATTTCCCCTTCGGGCAACTCCGCCAGGCTGTTCCTGTCGGACTGCTCCCCCGGAAGCTCGATCCCCCTCCGGTAGCTCTTGCGGAAGGTAACGGACTCCATCTCCTCCTTCGCCCGATTCATTCGCCCCAGGGCCGTCCTGCTGAGCTGCCCCGCCTTCTGGACAACACTGTCCACCCTGGATGGACCGTCCGCCCCTGTCATGCATATCTCCCGGTAGGATATTCTCCTCCCGCTGCTCCCGGCCTGAATTGTCCTGGCGGTGAACTGCTTGCGACGGGCGTCACGTCTGAGCTGATGGTACTTCTCCCTGGCCATCCTCCTGCGGTCACGGAGGGCTTCCTGCTCCCTGCCATCCTCGCGGCTGGCCACGGAGTAGCCTCCATTCCTGATGATCAGGCCTTCAGGATTCATCATACCGCACCGGACGGCAAGGAAATCCAGCATATCCCTGTCGTGGCTGACCAGCAGGCCTATACCCGTGAACTCCGCCAGGGCCCCGCGAACCATGTCCCGAGCAGGGGTGTCAAGATGGTTCACGGGTTCGTCCACCGCCAGTATGTCCGGGGAAGAGGAGAGGGCCATGGCCAGCTGAGCCCTCTTGCGCTCGCCGTGGGAAAGTGTGTCCCACCTCTCGGGCCAGTCCCACTGCACGCCGAGCTTCGCCATAAGGTCGGGGTCGATCCATGCCGAGACGAACTCACGGAAGCCCTCGGGAGGTCGGTCAGTCCTCTGCATGCAATAGAGAGCCCTCCCTGAACGGCTCACCCTGCCTGTGTCCGGCATCAATAGGCCGGTTGCCAGCTTCAGGAGGGTGGACTTGCCGCAGCCGTTCGCTCCGGCGATGGCGGTCCATCCGGGGCCTATACTGAAGGAGACGTCTCTGACTGCCGGTTCAGGGCTGCCGGTGTACCTGTACGAAACAGATTCGAAAGTGAGTACTGATGGATCCATGATTTCCTTCCGGTCCGGAGTTCATCCAAGAGAACATTTTCACCGGATGGAAATGATCATTCGATCCTCCCTGAGGGGGTTTTCATTGACAGGGCGCCGGCTGTCGCACCCGGGCGGCCTGCTGACAGCTCTAAAATATCCCATCGGCGGGAAAAAGGCCAGAGTATCAGCCCTCAACCCTCCATACATGCACCACGGGCCGGTCGTCGTCCGCCTTTGGCTCGAGGATGTAGAGAAGTCCGTCGGCATTGTCGCAGCAGCATGCTCCAAGCCTCTGGATGGAGCCGCCCTGCCCGTCCTGTCTGTAGAGAAGGCTGTCGATGCAGAGCTGACAGTAGGGTTCGGGCTCCCAGGGTTCCATCTCACCCTCTGCCACCAGCTGAAAATCCAAGGGATCGTAGAAAAGGAGGACTGCCGTGAAGCTGCTGCTCCACCATCCCCTCTGCTCGAAGGGGTAATCGGGCACAGGGGGATAGGGAGGCTCGTCGGGCCAGACCACTCCGTTCTCGAAACCGTACCAGCAGTCACCCGTTCCCCTGGTGCCGGCAAAGATGACGGCGTCCCCCTCGCTGGAGATCACCCATGCGCAGCCGCTCCACTGGTCCGAGTGATGGTACGAGGGTAGCTTCATGCTGTCGGGGGCCGTGTAGTCACCGTATCGAAGCAGCACGGCTGTCTCGAGTTCCGATCCCGCAGGACCGGACATTCCCGCCGGATCGAAGGCGAACAGGGAAGGTCCGCAGGCGCCCTGGCCCCCGTCCCGGAACCTGCCCGTAGCTATCCGTTCTCCACCCAGCACCCTCATGGACCACCGGGCCGGAACGGGCATCATGTAATCACAGGTCAGGTAGTTCGGAAGTCCTCCCACGGACCACAGCCCGGCCGGCTCCCCGTTGAGGTCGGTGGATACCCATCCGTGGGCGGGACCGCATTCACCCTCCTGCATGTGCTGTCCCCAGCAGAAGTAGAGGGCGGACTCACCTGAGCCGTCCGGCGAACTCGAGACTGCGAGGCCCGCTCTTGGCATCTCCATCTCTGGAAACAGCCTGCCGCGCACATCCACAAAGTCCTGAAGGGTGACGGCACGGTTCAGCTCCTCAGGGTCACTGCTCATGACAGGCACCGGGATCGATATCTCAGACACCTTCTGGTACCAGTCGTGCCCCGTAGCGAAAATGGAGCCGGGGAACCCGTCGTCGGGACCTTCAGGGTCCCCGTCCGGGAAGTAGGCCATACCATCCCCGCTCCAATCCCACCCGTAGTCCCCTTCGGTCACGGGCAGCCGGAATGCTCCAATGTAGACCAGCTCGGAAGGATCAAGAACATCCCTGCCTTCGACGCCTCCATTGTCTGCGGAAAGCAAGACGGGGATCAGGAGTGAAAGATACAGGCAGTTCACTGGAGCTGGAGCCAGACCCGGCCCATGGTGGCTGAATCGAACTCGACAGGGTAGACCCAGGTCCCGAAACTGTCTCCGGCGGACCTGTAGACATGGACCCCGGCATGACCGTCGAAGAGCCGGAGCATCGCTGTGTCCACAGATATCTCCGCGCACCAGGAGGAGTCCCCCGCTGAGACTTCCGTCTCCAGGCCCGTTTCCCAGGGCAGGAGTTCCCACTGGGATGTCAGTATCTGCGCCTCTGTTGAGCCGTCTTGGAATATCTTGAGCCAGAGATATGACTCGTCGGGAGCGGCAATAATGAACCCAGCGTAATCTTCGGGATCACCGGGGCAGTCTGCCATCTCCATATAGAGGAACAGCCTGCTCCCGTCAGTGGCCGTCTGGAACCAGGTGTGAGGAATGGGAGACGGCTCGCCGTCGAAGTCCGCAAAATAGGTATTCACAGGAAGTCTGTACTCGCCCTCCGAGGCGGTGCCGTCCACCTGCACCTGGGACAGGAAGGCATTGGCCCTCCTGAGGACCTGCCAGTGCTTCCGGAAGCTCAGCTCGCGGTCCCTGGCCCCGTAGTGAAGGCTTACGGAGATCACGGGGGAGGGGTACGGGCTTCCGGCCGGATTCTGGGTGAACACCAGCTCCTCCGCTTCACGAAGCGCTTCCAGTTCCAGGTTCAGGGGCTGCAGGCCCCAGCTGCCCGGCTCTATCTCCAGGGATACGTTGCGGGGCACACCCTCCACGGGAGCCACTTTGAGTATCGCGGATTCCAGGTCCTGCTCCAGGGGACGGGGGTCCAGGAGTTCCCGGCGGTACCTGTAGGCGAGGTCCAGCTCCTCTCCGGTGTTGATGGTCTCGGGATAGACGCCGCGGGCGTCTATCACTGCGTAAGCCGCTGAATCCGGCCACACGGTCATCCATCCCAGCTGGGTGAAATCACCCATTTCCGGGTCCGGTTCGGGAACAACGCTTCCGGATGGGCCTGCGGAAACGTAGAGGATTCCATTCTCCCTCTGGGCGGCGAACAGGTGGATGTGGCCGCCGATGACGGCCAGGGGCATTCTCTCCTCCATCAGGCCCATCAGCTCCCGCACTGCGGCGGAGTCCTGGTAGGACATGAACCAGAACGGTTTGTGCGTGACGAATATCCAGGGCTCGGCACCGCTCATGTCCGAGGTGAGTTCATCTATCTCCGCCACAAGCTCGCTGGTGAGCATGTCCGGGATGGAGGAATCCCAGACCACGAACTTGATCCCCAGCAGTTCCTCGATATGCGAGGGCCGGGTCCCCGTGTACTCCTCCCAGAGTGCCGCGGTCTCGTCGTTCCATATGTCATTGTTGCCCGGGGTGTAAACGAAGGGGAACCTGTCCGTGAGCTTTCCAAGGACGGGCAGTATGTATTCCCAGTCCCGGGCCGCCGTCTCCACGTCCCCGTCGCCTTCGACGAAATCCCCCACCGAGAGGACCAGGTCCGGGGACATTTCCAGTATGGCATTCACGGCTATCCCGAACTCCGTCTCGTCAGGCGACCCGGTACGATCACCGAGTATGGCTATCCTTACGGGAAAGGAGACCAGTAGAGCCAGCAGAAGTGCGGTCATTCGATCCCCCTGTCAGTTCTTTCTGCCGTTCTCCCTGCCCTTGCGGAAGAACTCCTTCATCAGCTTTCCGCATTCATTCTTGTAGCAGCCTCCGTAAACCTCGGGGTAATGGTTGAGGTTCGGCATCTCGAGAACGTCGGTCACCGAGCCGAAGGCCCCGAAACGCTTGTCCGGGGCGCCGAAGATGATCCGCGGTATCCTGGCCAGGATGGCCAGGCCGGCGCACATCAGGCAGGGCTCCAGCGTAGTGTAGAGACTGCAGCCTGCAAGTCTCCAGTCACCTCTGTCCTCTGCGGCGGCGCTTATGACGAGATGCTCTGCATGGGAGGTCGGCATTCCCGTCTCCGCAGTCCTGTTGCGGTCTGCAAAGAACCTCCCGGATGATTCCACGAGGATGGCCCCCACTGGCACTTCTCCGGCATCGAAAGCTTCTCTGGCCTTTTCCAGGGCCTCCTTCATCCAGTACTTGTCTATCTCAGATATAGCTATCTCGTCCCCCCCTCATCACGGCTTCTATCTCATCCGGGCGTCTGGGGATGCCGGCTGACAGAACGATGTTATCGTCATCGCACACAAGCACGTCATCCTCGATGCGTATGCCTGTTCCCTCCTCCTCGGAGTAGAAGCCCGGCTCCACGGTCAGGACCATCCCGGCCCTGAGTTCTTCGCTTATCACGTTCTCGTCATGAGTGTCCAGACCGATGTGATGACCTATGTTGTGGTAGTAGTACTTCTCTATCCCGTCCGGGGTCTCTATCATCCCCTTCTTCAGGAGGAGTGAAGCGTAGAAGTCCTTGACTTCCTGGTTCCAGGCCGAGTGGAGCTTGCCAGGTCGAAGCAGGCGGATCGCCTCCTCCTGGACTTCTATCACCATCTCCACCAGTTCCCTCTGCCTGTCGGTATAGCGGCCGCCGACAGGGACGGTCCTTGTGATATCGGCGTTGTAGTAACCCTTCCTGGCGCCGAAGTCCACCAGCAGAAGAGTCCCTTCGTCCAGCGGCTTGTCGTTGTCCGCGTAATGGAGGCATGTGGCCCTGCTGCCGCCGGCCACTATTGACTGGAACGCCGGGACCTTCTCCCCGTTCATCATGAACTCGTAGAGGAGCTCGGCCTCGAACTGATACTCCAGCAAGCCTGGCCTCAGGGCCTTCAGCGCTCTCTCGAAACCCTTTCCGGTCAGGTCAATGGCCTCCCTCATCTTATCGAGCTCCCCGGGTTCTTTTATCATCCGGAGACGGAACACGTCTCCCGAAAGCCTGGAGAAGCTTATATGAGGGTACGAGGAAAGCAGGCGGCCGGCCAGTCCCAGGCGGGTCCCGGGCTCACCGGCAAGTCCGCTGAGGGGATAGTCCACCCATACATTCTCGATCCCCCAGCGCATTATCAGCCTGTCGATCCATTTTTCCGCCCCGCTGTTGAAGGAGACGTTCTCCACTCCGCTTCTCTCGCCGGCCTCCTCCTTGGTGAGTACGGAGCCGATCCATTTGGCATAGGTCTCGTCGTAGGCGTCGATGAAAAGGTCCTCTCGAACGTCCATGCCCTTGCGGCGGTGGATCACCAGCCAGGTCCTCGGCTGGTCCATTCCCGTGAGGTAGACCAGGTTCATGTTCGGAGTGTAGGGATAATGAGCGTCGGCGCTGGCGGGTTTGGAGGCTGCGGGGGGAACTATCACGGCAAACTGCTCCGGCATATTCTCCAGGAGCTTTTTTCTTCGCTCTGCGTATACATCAGAAGTGAACATCGAAACCTCCGTAGGTCTTGTCTATCTTGTAACCAGGTCGTTAAGGTCGACTTTGGGCACGTGGTGGACATCCCTGTCATCGCGGTAGTACTCGATCCCGTCCCGGGCCTCTTCCAGCACCACTTCCTCACCGGGCACGCCCAGGGCTATCACCATGAAAGGCGAGTACCCCTCGGGAGATCCCGCTTCGTGACTCACAGGACCCGGGTTGAAGCTCATTATCATGCATGACCCGAAGCCGGACTCCCTCGCCGCCAGCACCATGTAGGCGGCTGCTATACCCGCGTCCACCGGAAAATGCCTTCTTTCCTCGTCGGGCATCTGAATGATGATGTAGGCCGCCGGTTTCTCACCTTCCACCGGTCCATCCCACTCCCTGAGGTAGCCGGCCCAATTCAGGTGGGGGAAGACCTTAGAGCAGAGCTCCTCCTCCCATACCGGAGTGAACCTGAGAAGCTGCAGATTGGCACCGCTGGGTGCGAGCCTGGCTGCCTCGATGATCTCCATGAGCTGTTCCCTGGAAAACCGGACACTCTGCCTGAAGCGCCTCGTGGACCTGTTCTTCCTGGCAAGTTCGAGCATTGTCATTCGGAATCACTCCCCTCGGAGGAAATATAGTAGTTGAGGGCCTGGATAAACTA
>CAZXEF010000010.1:0-9969 GCA_964639605.1 uncultured bacterium
TCTTACCGGCTCCGGGATGGCGGTCCAGAACCAGCACCATCTGGCCGCCGCCGTATGGAAGGCCCTCAAGGAGAGCCCTACACCGTTGCCCTCCCTCCTGCGGTTCGGAGGAACAGACGAGGACAGGGCCAGGGATCTCTTCGAAAAAGTGGGCGGCTCTCTCCCGGTGCCTGTAAGGACATTCCCTCCCGAGGTGTTCCCCAACGCCATGGTGGACCACATATGTGAAATGGCCGGAAGGAAGGCCGTGGGAAAAAAGGGTCCGGCGCCGCCTGAGGGAGAACCCGAAATAGTAGTGGAAAACCCTCCCGGGAAGATATTCTTCTACAAGGAGAGGTGGAACAGCGATGAGGAACCTCCTTCGGTCAGGGCATGTCCGACAGGCTTCCTGCGATGGTCTGCGGGGACACTGTCTACGGATCCCGAGGCACGCTGCACAGGATGCCTGATGTGCGAGACCTCTGCGCTGCTGGAAGGCATGGGAGAGATATTCGTTCAACTGGATATGCCCGAGGAGGTGGACTGATGCCCGGAATACTGAAGTACCTGGCGGGTGTTGAAACACCAAGAACCCTTGTTTTCGGCATTACGGGAAAACAGGGGCAGAGCAAGTCCAGGATGATGAGCAGGTACGGCACTGAGATAGTCGCCGGCTGCACACCCGGAAAGGGCGGCCAGGAAGTCGACGGCGTCCCTGTCTTCGATTCCGCATTGGATGCCGTGAAAGCATTCCCGCAACTTAACTCAGCCGTTTTCTTCGTACCCGCCGGAGCGGTGAGGAAAGCTGCAATGGACGCCATGGACGCGGGGCTCAAGTTCCTGGTGCTGACGGCGGACGGAGTATCGTCCCATGACGAGATAGCCCTGAAGGAGTATGCGGAGGGAAAGGACTCGGTCTACCTCGGTCCCAATACCGTGGGTCTGCTGGATACTCAGGGCTACCTTTTCGGACTCATCGGAGGCAGCGCCACCTGGGCAAAACAGAACTACAGGCCCGGCAGGGTCGGCGTCATCTCCCGCTCCGGAGGCCTTTCCCAGCTTCTCGGAGCGTTCCACTGCAGGCCGAACCTTCCCGGCCCCAGGGAGGACGGCAGCTACGGTCCCCTCTGGGGTGACGACTACCCCGGCCTTTCCGCCGTTGTCTGCGTGGGTGGCGACCCTGTTCCCGGAATAACCATGCTGGACGCCGCACTGGCGTTCCAGGAGGACCCCAGGACGGAGGTCATGGCGGTATACGGCGAGACCGGAACGACGCAGGAGAACGACCTGGCGGAAGCCGTACTCCGTGGCGAGATCACGAAGCCCGTGGTCGTGTTCCTCGGCGGAAAGTACACAAGGGCCGGCATCGCACAGAGCCACGCTGGGGCCATGATAAGGAACGACAGCGAGACCTGGGAGTCGAAGCACCGGGCGCTTGCCGGGGCGGGCATCCCCGTGGTCGAAAGACCGGACGCCGTCTTCGGAGCGGTCCTGAAGGCGCTGAAGCACGGTGGCGAAAAGTGAGGTACAGGAAATTCGGCCCCCTGGACTGGCAGGTGTCCGCCCTGGGATTCGGCATAATGAGGCTCCCCCACGAGGAGGACGACCCTTCGAAGATACTGGGGGATCAGGCGGCTCGAATGGTCCGTCACGCCATAGACAGCGGCGTGAATTACCTGGACACTGCCTACAACTACCATGAAGGCGAAAGCGAGGTCTTCCTCGGGAAGGTCCTCGAGGACGGCTACAGGGAAAGGATCCGACTGGCCACCAAGCTGCCCTGCTGGAAGATAGAGGGAAGCGGGGATTTCGACAGGTATTTCGACGAGCAGCTCGAGAGGCTCCGGACGGACCATGTGGACTTCTACCTTCTGCACGGTCTGCAGGACGACTGGTGGGACCGGCTGAAGGGCTACGGCTACCTGGGGTGGGCCGAAAGGCAGATGGCAGACGGCCGGATAGGACACCTCGCGTTCTCCTTCCATGACAAGCTGCCGGTCTTCAGAAAGATAGTGGACGACTACGAAGGCTGGACCATGGCCATGGTCATGTACAACTACATGGACGTTGACTACCAGGCGGGTATGGACGGAGTAAGGTACGCTGCGGACAGGGGTCTGGCGGTGGTGGTCATGGAGCCCCTCAGGGGCGGCCTGCTGGGCAGGGAGCCCCCGGATCGGGTAAAACAGGTATTCAGGGATTCAGGTGTGGACAGGAGCCCGGCGGAGTGGGCTCTGCAGTGGCTGTGGGACCAGCCGGAGGTTTCCTGCGTGATCAGCGGTATGAGCAGCATGGACCAGCTGGTCGAGAACCTCGGGAGTGCCGGCAGGTCCGGAGTCGGCAGTATGACCTGTAAAGAGAAGCAGGTCCTGGACAGGGTCAGGGACGAGTACCATGCAAGGAAACCCGTGGACTGCACCGGCTGCAGGTATTGCATGCCCTGCCCGCAGGGTGTCGCCATACCCCGTGTGCTTGGTATCTACAATCTGAGCCGGATGTACGAGGCTCCCGAGACAGCCAGGATTCACTACAAATTCCTGGGCGAGGACCACAGGCCTCCTGCGTGCACGGAGTGCGGGCAGTGCATGGAGAAGTGTCCCCAGCACCTGGATATCATCGGCCTGCTCAAGATCGCCCACGAACACCTGGCGTGAGTAATGCAAGATTCGTCTAGTAGTACCTGCTCCTGAAGTAGGTCATCACGCTTCTCAGGTACTCCCCGAGAGTGAGCCTGTACGGGAATTCCCTCTGCTTGATGCAGTAGCCCTTCCAGACCTTGTCCAGGATGTCGTAGAACCTGTCCAGCGGAAGGTCCATCAGTTCGCTGATATTATCCCTGAGCATGGGGTACTCGATCGCCAGAGCGAAAAGCTTCCTGAGCCTCTCCCTCCTGTCCTTGTCGGGTATGTCCAGTATGCTGCAGTCGAAGAAGGAATCCGGGGTTCCCGCCGAATCCTCCGGCTTCATGAAGCCCTCATCCACGCAGAATTTACCTATGGCGGTCCTCGGATAGGGCTGAAGAAGAGTGGCAAAGGCAAAATCGGGACCGATCTCGCAGTTAAGCTCCAGTGTCTCCAGGTCATCCTCAACGGTCCCCGTTGGTATCCCCAGGATGTTCTGCGTCACAAGGACTATTCCAGACCCCTTCACGTCAGTGCATGCATCGATGATGGTCTCCCTGCTCATGTTCCGGTTGAGTATGCCGTTGCGCAGCCTGTCGGAGGCCGACTCGATGGCCATCTTGACGCTGATGCATCCTGCTTCCTTAAGCCGGTCCGTCATCTCCCTGTCGACGAGATTGGCCCTCAGATGGCAGTGGAAGGGAAGCCCTATCCGTTCCGGGTACTCACGGCAGAAATCCAGGACCCACTCCCTTTCGAGTATGAAGATGTCGTCCTGGAAGACTATCATCTGAAGCTGCGGGTTGTCGCTCCTGAGCTCCTCGATCTCCAGGAGGACGTTCTCCACGCTCCTCCGCCTGCACATGCGGCCCAGACCGCCGTAGAGCTCCTTGTAGGCATGGTTGAAGCAGTAGCTGCAGTCGTAGGGGCAGCCTCTTCCCGTTATCACGAACGCGGTCTTCCGGTTCAGCCTGTCCGAGTAGCGGTCAAGGAACTTCCTGTCGGGGAACGGTATCGAGTCGAGGTCCTCACACAGGGGAAGCAGACCGTTCTGGACGATTCCTCCATCCCTCCTGTGAAGGAGGTTGCCCACGCCTTCAAGGTTCCTTTTCCCCTCGAGGGCCTCCAGCAGCTGCATGAAGCCGTCCTCCGCCTCACCTCTCAGAGCGAAGTCCAGCTCTTCCCTCTCCTCCAGGACCTCAGGGAAGAACGTGGGATGAGAACCTCCCATCACTGTGACGGCATCGGTAATGGACCGGATCTCCCTGACGGCATCGAGGTACTTTTTATGAAAGCCGGTGGTGCAGCCGAATGCGACCACATCGGGAGAGAAGCGCCTGGTTGTCTCCAGCAGGTCCCTCTCGTTCAGCACGGCGGCCATGACATCATGACCCCCGAGCCTGGATGCGGACGAGATATACGATACGCCCAGCGGTATGGTTATCAGGTCGTGGGTCAGGAAAAGTATCTTCAAGGCCGAACTCCCGTCTCTTGGATCATCGAGGAATATTAAGAAAAGCGATCAACCGCCGTCAAGCCGGGTATCGGGAATACCCCTCCCTGCCAGAACCGACCTTATCTCCTCCAGTCTCTTGAGGTTTTCCTCGTTCGGATGGTATTCCCGTTCCCGACACAGTTCCATGGCATCTAAGTACATGGAGCAGGCATCATCGATCCGGCCGTTCCCAAGATTGATCCGGGAAAGGCTCACCAGAACCTCCAGCTTTATTCCGGGTTCCGATATCCCGTCACATAGCTCCATGGATTCCAGCAGACATTCCTCGGCTTCGACGGGACCTGTATCCGCCAGCATCCTTCCAAGGACGGCCAGAGCGTTGGCCAGGCCGTGGCGGTATCCGGTTTCCCTGTTCAGTGTCACGGCCTCACGCAATAGCCCGGGCGCCTTTTCCGGCCTCCCTTCCTTCTCCAGCAGCAGGCCCATGTTCAACAGCGCGGAAGCCTCTCCGGTCTTGAAGGAGATCTTCCTGAAGTTCCCAAGGGCCTTCTCAAGAAGCTCCAGACCAGGATCGACCCTGTCCGCATCTATATGCATGGCCGACAGGTTGAGCATGGCGATGCCGGCACTCCTGAGATTGCCGCACTGCTCCTGTACGGATACAGCCTCGGTGAAGCAGCTGATGGCTCCCCTGCTCTCGCCCAGCCCGTGCAGCAGTGCTCCCATGTTGCTCAGGGACATGCCCAGGGTATTGAGATCGCCTCCCCTTCTGGAACTCTCGATGGCCCTGTCCATGTATTCCCTGGCCGCGGAACTGTCCCCCTGCATGCGTTTCAGCTCGCCGAAGCTGCAGTACGTCTTCCCCAGTTCCACGTCCCTGCACCGCTCGAGGGCCAGCTCCAGCTGCTTCGTGAGGGTCTTTTCCATTTCATCGAACCGGCCCGTCATGTACTGCACGTTCTGCCTCTTGATGAGTATCTCCATCAGAAGATCACCCTGGTTTGGCTGATCCGAGCCGTTCAGCCAGTCCTCCATCAGCCTTGAGAAGGAGAGACATTCCTCGTTCTGGTACGTTCCGGCCAGGTACTCAAGAGCCCCGAACCCGCTGGAAAGTGCTCTTCGGGTATCCCCCGCCGCCTGCCGGTGAACGGCTATCTCCCCGGAGAACCTTCCGGGAGACGTGCCGAAGATCTGCTCCAGTTCATCCGCCGTTGCCCTGTGCACGGCTATCCTGTTCTGCCTGAGGACAGTGGAAGATGAAATCTCCTGGAACATCGGGTTGCTGAACTCGAAGACGTCGCCCGGCTGCCCGCTGATCCTTTCCAGGATACCCTCGCCGGCCATGGCGGCGACGCAGCTTTCAACCTCATCATACAGGACCGGCTCCAGCTGCTCCGCAACTCCGGACAGTACCCGGACATCGAATCTCCTTCCCATGATGGATGCCAACTGGAGGATTTTCCGCTCGCTCTGGGAGAGGGAGTCGATCCTGCATCTGATGAGCCCTTTAACGGATTCGGGAACAGTCTCCCCCCAGTCACTGGAGGTCAGTTCCCACTTGTCTCCTTGAAGTGCGAGAAAACCGGACTCGATCAGCAGCTTGATCATCTCCACCGTGATGAAGGGTATCCCCGTGGACCTGGTGAATATCCTTCGAAGGAGCATCTCGCAGTCGGAGTCTTCCAGGAAGCGGCCTCCGCTGCAAAGGATGCTGCATATCAGCTGCAATGTCGTGTCTTCCGACAGGGGCGGAACGTCGATCACGGTGAGTGATGATTCATGCTCATCCCTGAGAGAGACTCGAAGTTCCTGTTCTTCCGATCCGGGTGCAATACATGCCAGGATGAACAGGCCCGGCATCTCCAGGACCCCGTTCAGCACTTCCAGAGAAGCACTGTCGGCCCTGTGCAGGTTGTCCGCCACGATAAGGAGCACTCCGGAAGGGGAATTCCCCTGTATGGAAAGGATCGCCCTGGAAATGACCGATTTTCTCATTGTTCTGAGATCAGAGGGGGACAGCCTGCCGGCGCCTTCCCAGTCTTCCTCTCCAAGCAGTTCCAGAAGGCAGGCCCTCTCATCCTCTCCGATCGGAAGGCTCTCCGCCGGGATCTTCAGCCGGCTCAGGGCAGCGGTCCACATCTGGAAGGGTTCCTGAGCGTAGGTAGATGTATCGGAGAACAGGACACCGGCAAGTCCGGAGGGCCGGGTTAGTGCGGCGAACTCGTTGGCCAGGCGTGTCTTCCCCACTCCATCGAACCCCCTCAGGATAAAAAGACGGGAAGCCCGCGATCCCGAACCAGTGAGGTCCTGAAATGCTGACCCGAGGACTTCCAGTTCAGCCTTCCGGTTCACGAATTCCCAATCGAGACCGGAAACCTTCCTTTTTCTCATTATCCTGTCCCTGCCGTGTCCCGTAGGCCGGAAGGAGTGGACTGCCGTCCTCCTGCCCCTTATGAACCGCTCCCCGAGGTCCAGCCATGTGAACATGTCGCCGCATTCATCCCTGACCCCTTCGGTGACCTGAACGGTCCCTACCTCGGCACCGGATTCCATGCGGGAGGCGATGTTCACCCAGTCCCCAGAGGCGGTCAGGTGACCCGACGGGTCGGGAGCAACGGTGACGGGTCCGTAGGATATTCCTACTCTTGCCCCTATGCTGATCTTTCGCTGGCTGAGAATGCCCTCGATCTCCATGACTATCTCAAGCATTCGAAGGGCGGCTGACACAGCCCTCTCGCAGTCATCCACATGGGTTTTCAAGGCACCGAAGAGTGCCATTATCCGATCACCTTCGTACTTGTCCAGGTAGCCGCCGTGAGCCTCTATCGTCCTTGAAAGAGCTCTCATGATACCGCTGGTGAGCCTGTGCACGGTCTCGTGGTCAAGCTCTTCGGACAGTGCGGTGAAACCGTGAAGGTCGATGAACAGTACTGCGACCTCCCTGCGTTCTCCCGGCACCAGCTTCCCTTTGGCGGCGCCTACGGAGGACATCACCTCGGAAATGTCCCTCAGATCCTCTTCGAGCAGCAGAGACCAGGTATCGCTCAGGTTAATCTCCCGTCTCCGTTGATGGCAGCTGCATACTCTGCAACAATAATCGCCGGGGCGGCCCCGGGGTATTCCTCCAATGGGACGGGTATGGACGGAACATGAGAGTCCGGATGAAAAAGGCAGGAAGGGCAGGCGAAATGCCGCCTGCCCTTTACATCGAGGGATTACCGGATCCGGGGTTAACGGACTATCAGCTTGGTCGTCTGTCTTATGCTGCCTTCACCCGAAGCCTGAAGGAGGTACAGCCCGGAGGGAACACCGGCCAGGTCAAGCTCCCGCTCCCCCGTCGAGAGGCTCCATCCCTGAAGCCTGCGGCCCGAGAGATCGTAAAGACCCACTTCAAGTGGGGAGTTCTCCATCCCGCTCCATAGTATCTCCGTGGAGCCTGCGGCTGGATTGGGGGCCAGATGTAGGGTGCCTGTGCCGTAAGGAGGTGGCTGGGGACGTTCATCGATTCCGGTGAGGTGGGTGGCCAGCACGTAGTGGCCCGGATCGAACTCCACGCTCACAGGTTCGAACGGAACGGTGAATACTTCGCTCTGGACCGCCTGGTCGTTCCACATCACCACCAGCGAATCCTGGGCGCTCCCGATTATCAGGAACTCCAGGGGCATGGTGAAGATCGTGGGGGTCGACTGCACCTGCTGCAGGTCGACAGTGACGTCCCATTCCGGACCGGACTGCACCCAGCTGTAGTCTATGTCATATATAGGATAGCCCCAGCCATGGACCCATGCGTCGATGAACCAGTCAATGTCCCCGTACTCAGCCTCCACGTGGTCGCGGAAGTCGTCGGTTGTGGCCGTGAAGTAGGAGTGGTGCTGGAAATAAGTACCGTAGGCCTCGAAGAAATCCAGGTCGCCCATTATGTGCCTGAGCATATGAAGCACGCTGGCGCCCTTCTGGTAGGTCGTGTAGCTCCACATCTCGGCGGGCGTTGTCGGGTTGGACATCGGGAAAAGCTCTCCGCTGTTCAGATAGGGTATCATGATGTCGTTCAGCATGTAGTCGTCGTAGCTTGCCTGGCCGTAGCTTTCGGCCCATATCGCTTCACTGTACGTGGCGAAGCCCTCTGAGAGCCATACATCGTTCCAGTCGGCTTCGGTGACACAGTCGCCCCACCAGTGATGGCTCATTTCGTGTGCCAGGAGCCAGTCGAAGTTGGTGTTGCCGTTGATGGCGTACGCAATGTGGTACACTTCCGTGAGATGCTCCATGTCGCCCACCGGGGTCTCGACGTAGCTGAACTTCGTATCCCACGGATAGGGGGCGTAGATGCTCTCGAACCTGTCCATAATCAGGTTTACGTTCTGGAAGCTCCCCAGGGCGTCGTCCACTTCCCACGGGTAGACGAAGTAGTAGATCCAGTCGTAGGTGGAATCCTGCAAGACAGTGTAGTCCGATACGGAAAAGGCCGCCAGGTAGGTGGACATGGGCTGCGGCTGGTCCCAGTAGAAGGTGGTGGTGGCATCCGTGGGATTGTCCCGCTTCAGGACAAGGTCACCGTTGGCCACCGCGTAGAGCGTATCGGGCACGGTGATGTGGAACTCGAAGGACGCCTTGTCCGCCAGATGGTCCCAGCAGGGAAAGATGACCCTTCCAAGCGACGGAGGATCAGTGTTGATGCCCACGCCCATATGGTAGTAGACGTAGGCGCTGAAGAAGAATCCCCCGAAACCTCCAGGACCCTCGTTCCAGGGAGTTCCGGAGTATTCCACCGTAACTGTCCCGGTCTCTCCCTGGTTGAGCGGCGACCGGAGCTGGATGAACAGAGAGTCTCCGATCTGCGACCAGGTAAGGGGTCCGGAACCGTCCGACACAGAACTCACCGCAAGCTGGACAAGGTCCAGCCTTATCTCGGAAAGACCCGCTATGGTCGACTCGAAGGTGACGCCGGTGGTGCATTCGAGAATCTCCGTTGCGGGGAACACCTCTATGGACACATCGTAATGCAGGACATCAAAATCGTGCGGTATATCGGTTTCCTCCAGCAGGTTCGAGTACGGAGCCGATATGGGTCTGCTGAGGGCGCACATGTCAGGCCCGGGCATGGGTGCCGCGACGATCGAAAGAATAAGTGCGATCATACTATCTCCCTCATTATGATACCTTTGTACCTATCAATACGGAACATAACACCGGGGTTCCCCGGACAGCCAGGATTCATTTCCCACCCTCGGAGAATATGGAATTGCCGATGAATTCCCTCAAGAGGCTCGTGATCGGAACCAGTGCCTCGTCGATTGGCCTGACGCAGTCCAGCACGTCCAGGAGCTTCACAGCCTTGTGGTACGCAGGGGAGCTGAAGGGGACATTCGAGAGAAGCGGTTCAGCGTACTTTTTCAGGACAGGCAGCTCATAGGGCAGGGAGGAGTTGAACATCGAGTCGGCGTCCTCCTGGAAGGGAAAGATGTTCCTCCTCTCCCCTCTCTTGACGGAAGGCCATACAAGTATTGTTTCCTCAGCACTATACCCCCTTTGGGTACTATCCCTGACCATTCGCCTGATCAGTCTGCTGTCCGAGGTGGACATCCTGGTCATCCTGTCGATGTTGAGCTGTGTAAGTGCTGAAGCGTATATCTTGAACTTCGCATGAGGCTCTACTCCGGGGGTAAGCGCATCGTTCAGCCCGTGAATGCCCTCCACGATCAGGAAATCCATCGGGCCCAGTGACATCGGAAGTGAAGCGTCGTTCCTCGTGCCCGTATGGAAATCGAAGACCGGGGTCAATATCTCCATGCCCTGCAGGAGCATCCCCAGATGCTCCCCGAACATCTCCGTGTCTATTGCCTCCAGACACTCGAAATCGGGTTTTCCATCCCTGTCAACATAGGGACCTGTAATTTTACGGGACCTGCCGAC
>CAZXEF010000010.1:9979-30039 GCA_964639605.1 uncultured bacterium
TTCCTGAAATAATTATCCACATTTATCAGTTTCGCCCCGAAGCCCCTGGCAACAAGATAGGTCCGGAGCAGCCAGGCGAATGTCGTCTTTCCGCTGGATGAGGGGCCTGCGATGGTTATTATCCTTCTTGCGGGGAAGTCGTCCTTCAGCTGCTGTACTATCTGGACCATCCTGTAGGTCTGATAGAAATGGCTCATGATAACCAGCTGTTTGCCTCCATCCTCCTCGATACGCTTGTTCAGCTGGTCTATGTTCGGCACGCCCATTCTGGCTATGTGCTTCTCCTCCAGGTCGAATTCCCGGTTGAGCTTCCTCCTTGGAACCCATAGATCGATCTGGGGCCATGATCCGGAACCCGGGAACCTCAGTACGAAATCCCTTTCGAGGGGCTTCAGCTCCCATTTCGTGAGCCAGGAGGTATCGGGGACTGCGGGTCCCATGGCGAATGCGCAGCTGTCCAGGAGTCTGTTGCCGCGTATCCCTCTCTTGCCCGAGCTCCATGCCATGAGCTCCCTGAACTCCTCCGGAAGGTCCTGGCAATCATCGGGATCGTACTTAACGGTTTCTATGGGAAGAGCTTCATCAACTATCCTCTGCAGCTCCCGAGTGAGCCGTTCCACTATCTCGTCAGAAGTCATGTCCGGCCTGTTGAGAAGCCTGCACCTGTATCCAAGGGATATCGAATGTTCCACCCAGAGCTTTGAATCGGGGAATTTCCTCTTCACTGCCTGGTCCAGGGCCAGTATCAGGCCCCGGCGGTATATCTCCCTGCCCTCGCCCGTGGCGGCAGGTACCGCTTCCATATGCTCGTCTTCCGATATCCTGTCGGACAGGGACACGATCCTCCCGTTGGAAAGCCTGTATGCTATGGTCCTGCCGACAAGGGTGCTGTTCTCCTGGTTCACTGTTCCTCCATGGTTGTAAAGCTTCAGCCGGGATACTCTGCCGGACAAAGATAAGTTCAGGGGACTTGTGGGTAAAGCAAAGCCGTTTTCGCCACTTTATCGATCCATTCACACTGCCTTGAAAGCGGTCGGAAAATTGAAGTCAAATTCAATCTAACTATCCATAACATGGTTGATTATTGATACGCCATCTCATCGGGTTCACCCCGGTTTCACAGGGCATAACGGGCACGCGTACATGAAGTTTGTCAGTTTATTCGCTATATGGTACTCGATGATGATAAAACACGAAGATCGCCAGGGAAAACAGAGAACCGTTTTTCCGGCTATTTGCAACATCAGACTGGAATTTAGTTTTATTGTCATAATAAAACGTATGCGTATCCCGGTGGGATGATATTTCCGTTATATCCCACCGTCCTGCCCGGATGAATGCTATTCCAGTATCATCAACTCTTCTTAAGGTAAGTTAGCCATCATGCCACCCTCGTACCCGTTAAACCCCGGACCGCTTCCCTGAGCAGACGGCAGTATTTGTCGCGTTTTTTCAGGGAACGCCGAAATAACCTCCCCCCTGCCGCGGGAACTGTCCCCGTGAAGACAAAACGGCCCCGGGACGAAAAAGGAGGCCATGGGAATGTTCCGGGGTCGAAGGAGGGAAACACCGGGAACAGAAGGAAAGGGGGAAGTATATAGAATGCCATGATCCACTCCCGGCATGGAGAACCGGAACGGGCAAGCTTGACCTCAGGAGATTTCGGCAGAATCTTACAGCAGGTAAAGTATGGCTGAAGTATCAAAATCGGAGAGGAATCCCATGAGCGCTGTCATTCTTGCATTCCTAACCCTCCTGTCGACCCCGCCGCCTCTGCTTGAAGCTGATGACACGATCGCCAGGGGCGCCACGGCCATGTATACCATCACACTGGAGGAGGGGCTGGAGTACTGGCTGATCCTAACATGCGAAGACGGCATGGACCTTGACGTGATAGTGGCGTCGGACGAGATGGACTACGACGAGTTCATCCAGCTGCCCTATTTCGAGGATTATGTCTATGCAAGGGGTTTCGCCATCGCGGAGGGAGCCACGGAGGGTGATGAGGACTTCGTGATCACGGCACCATACACCGGAACCGCGTACATAATAGTCCATGATATAGGTGAGACCGGTGGGGAATACGATCTCAGGCTATACTGAGGAGTCCAGTGATTACTCCGTACTCTCCCTCAACCGAAGGGTGGGAGAGCTGCTCTCCATGGTCTTTCCCCAGCCGGTCTGGGTCAGGGGCGAGATAGCCGAGGTTTCCAGGACCAATACAAGGGGACATTCATATTTCAGACTATGCGAACCATCTCCAGACGGGATGGGGCAGCCGCTTGCCGTCATCGACTGCGCACTGTTCGCCGGGAGCAGGCCGGACATAGTCCGCAGCTTCGCGCGGGAAAGCCAGGTCTTCCATCTGAAGGAAGGCATGACCGTCCGTGTCAGGGGCATGGTCACCATCTGGGACAGAGGCGGGCGTTACCAGCTCATCGTCGATGACATAGATCCCTCCTGGTCCATGGGTGACCAGGCTATGAAACTCAGAAGGCTGGTGGACAGGCTGCGCGGGGAAGGCGTACTGCAGACGAACGGCCAGCTGGAGATGCCCCCGGTCCCGCTCAGGATAGGACTCGTCACGTCCAGGGAATCAGCGGCTTCGCAGGATTTCCTGCAGGGACTGATGGACAGCGGCTACCCGTTCAGGGTCTTCGCAGCCTGGGCTTCCATGCAGGGAGAAAATACCGCCGAGAGCGTCATAGGTGCTTTCAACAGTCTCCTTTCAGTACCGGACCTTGATGCCGTGGTCCTCACCAGAGGCGGAGGATCAGCCACGGACCTTGCATGGTTCAACGATGAGCATATCGCGGGAGTCATCTCCCAGGTCCCCTGGCCCGTGATATCAGGGATCGGCCACGAGACTGACTCGACACTTCCCGACTTCGTCTCCCATACCAGCGTGAAAACCCCCACTCAGTGCGCCGAGTTCCTTGTGAACAGGGTTGCCGATTTCCTGGGGAACATCGATTCCCTAGCAGTAGTGCTTCACAGATCGGTATCCAGGAGACTGGCCAGGGCCAGGGAGGTGCTGTCTTCCCTCGCCGGCGTCATCTCCCGCACTGGAGCGATGGCCTTCAGGATGGAGAGACACCGGTTGGGCACACTCCAGAGGCTTCTCGAAAGGGCCGCGAGAGGGGCCGTCAAAGGCACCGCCTCGGAACTGTCGGATATCACGGCGGCCTTCCGCAGGATGCTGGAGACATGTACCTTCAGAAGATCCATGAAGGAACTGGACAGACTGCGGAATACCCTTGCGGTATCTGCCAGGCAGAGGCTGGCGCTTGCGCTTTCCAGACTGGAGAGCCTCCAGACCTCTGTCAGCGGCAACGATCCGGAAAGGCTGTACGGAAGGGGATGGGCCACCGTCAGGAACGCTGACGGGGAACTCTTGAGGAGCATCGAGGATACAACATTGAAGGAGATAATAAAGGTCACACTCAGGGACGGCCGCCTTCATGCGAGGACCGAGAGAATAATCCCGGAAGGGAGTGAGCGTGAGCATGATTGATGTCAGCAGTGAGAAGATAGCCACATACGAAGAGGATCTCGAGGAACTGACCAGGTTAGTTGACCAGATCGGCGAGGAGGACTGTCCGGTGGACCAGCTGGAGGATAAGGTAAGGCGCGCGGCCGATCTTATCCGGAGCCTCAGGGAAAGGCTGTCCACTACCGAGACAACGGTGCAGGAGGTCCTCGGCAGTATCGAGGTAGGGGCTCAGGAGGATCAGTAGCACCCCAGGGCCTTCAGAACCCTGTCCGCAGCAGCGGCAGGATCAGGCCCGTCCTTGTGGAACAGGACCTGTGAGCCGGGTGACAGGGGTGCGAATCGAAGGGCGTTGTCCACCCTGAACAGCGCAATCACGGGGACGGAAAGCGCCGACGCCACATGCATGGGCCCATTGTCCGCCGTTACGAACAGCCTCAGGCCGGCAAGTCTCTCAATTAGCCGGTGCAGGGAAAGCCGTGGCATCACGGCGACCGGGTACTTCTCCCCCAGCCGCAGGGCCACCGTCCTCTCCCTCTCGGTGCCCCAGTAGACCTCGATCATGGTCCTTCCGCAGATCCTTCCCACCAGATCGTCCATCATGTCCAGCGGGTACTCCTTCCCCCCGCCGGCTCCAACATGGAGTCCCACCGAATCTCTTTCCCGCTCACCCGACCTGTCCAGCCGCGGGGGTGACCATTCCGGCCACCCCTCCCAGAGACTTCCCAGAGTGTGAAGGGCCCTGCTCTCGTGCCACTCCAGCGGAGGCTCGGACACTGTGAGGCTGTACCAGCCCGGAGAGTCGCCGGCATCGGTGCTTATCCGGCACGAAGCCCCCGAAAGGATCGTGGATACCGCTCCTGAGAGTGAGAATGAATGGGGATGCGCTGCGTCCAGGGCTACATCGAAACGTCTCTCCCTCAGCTCCCGGACAAGCTTCAGGAATCGCCATGGTTCCCTTATCTGTCTCTTCTTGTCAACTTCTATGACACTGTAGCCCTGGTACTTCAGAAGATCGGAGAATACATGGCTGGCCAGTATTTCCATCGATGAGTCGGGGAACCGCTCCCTGAGGCTCCTGAGGAGGGGCTCCATCAGCATAAGGTTGCCCAGTCTGCTGTCGGTCCTGATGACCAGGATGCGGGAAGGCCGGTCGGGGGGCGGCCCCTCCCAGCCTGACGCGGCTTCCGGGAGCAGGGCGGCTGGCCTTCCCCTTCCCCATCGCTCGATTTTCTTCAAAAGTCCCTTCACTTCCGCCCGGCCTCCAGGGTCTTCCCGAAGTGGGTCCATCCGTCGGCACGCGTTATCCTCACCCTCACAAAGGTCCCGGGAGGATGATCGGTGCCTTCCAGGACCACCATCCTGTTGCCCTCGGTCCTCCCCGCCTGCTGTCCGGGTCTCTTCGCAGGCCCGGTCACCAGCACTTCCAGTTCCCTTCCCAGGAGTTCCCTCGACCTGGCCATGGTTATCCCCTTCTGCAGTTCCTGAAGAATACCCAGTCTCTTCAGCCTGATTTCTTCAGGGACCTGGTCGGCGAATCCGCAGGCTTTCGTTCCGGACCGCTCGCTGTACCTGAAAAGGAAGGCGTAATCGAACCTGACGGTCCTCAACAGGTCGACGGTCATGGCAAAATCATCCTCCGTCTCCCCGGGAAAACCCGCAATGACGTCCGTGGACAGGACAATGCCCGGCATCGCTTTCCTCAGCATGACTATCTTGTCCAGGTACTCCGCTGAGGAGTATCCCCTGTTCATCCTGGAAAGGACCCTGTCGCTACCGGACTGCACCGGCAGATGAAGCTGCCGGCATATGTTGTCCCGGCGTTCCATGACCGATACAGCAGCGGGATCAAGGTCCTTCGGGTGGCTGGTGACGAATCTGACCCATGATCCCTCCGCAGCCTGCGAGACTCTCTCCAGTAGTTCAGGAAAGAGCCTTTCACCGTCGCGGTACGAGTTCACGTTCTGCCCCAGCAGCGTTATCTCTCCATAACCCCGTGAGACGAGGCGTCCGACCTCGTCGAGGATGTCCCGGGTCCTTCTGCTCCGTTCCCTTCCCCTTACGAAGGGCACTATGCAGTAGGAGCAGAAATTGTCGCACCCCCTCATTATGGTGACAAAGGCTCTGGGGAATTCCTTACGGGAGGCCTCCACCCCCTCGTAGTCATCTTTCCTGAATTCAACCAGGCTCGATCTGGAAGCGCCCCTGATAAGGGCAGGCAGTTCCCTGTAGCAGTCGGGCCCCACCACCAGGTCAAGGTCCCTGAACCTGTCGAGGAGGCTGTCACCGTGCTCCTGCGCAACGCACCCGCACAGGACCAGAAGGGGTCTCCCCCCTTCCCTGCCCTTCCAGCTGCCCCCCAGCTGTGCGGCCCTTCCCAGGACCCTGGTCTCGGCATGCTCCCTTACCGCGCAGGACATGAGCAGTATCACCTGGGCTTCCGAAGGGTCTTCCACCGGGCTGAAACCCTCAGAATCAAGTATCCCTGAGATTATCTCGGAATCGTGGGCGTTCATCTGGCAGCCGTAGACATCAATAAAATATCGCATGGTCGATCCTATCCGGGCAGGACCAGCTCCATGGCCAGGCCGGCGAAAACTGGTATCCTGAAGTTGTCATCCAGGGGAAGATAGAAGAGCTCTGAGAGTGCAGCCACCAGCGAACCCACCAGAAGAGTCGCGGGAGTGAACCGCCACCCGAACTCTGGCGAGGCCCAGAGGGCGAACAGACTTACCATAAGGCAGGTATTGAAGGCGGCAAGGCTGCCCTCCAGGGTCCTCTGGCCCACCAGCCTTATCCGGCCGAAATGCTTTCCCACCAGGGCGGCTGCGCTGTCACCGAGACTGAGGTAGAGAAGGGAGACCACTGCGATCTCCTCCCTGAACACCAGTATTGTGAATGCTGCAGAGGCAACCACAATCGTTGAAGCTGTCATCCCTCCCTGAAGCTCGTTCTTCCTGAGCACCTTGCCGAAGAACCTCATAATGAAGCTCTTGAAGGGCTTGTACCTTGCCTTGAGGAAGTCCAGGATCAGCAGGACGATGGTCAGGATCGCGAGACCGCCGGCCAGGTAGAGCCTTCCCGTGTGCGGATACAGGTTGTGTGCGATTATCACGGCCACCGGAAAGATGGCGGAACCTACATGGATAGCTTTCCTTATCGATTCTTCAAAGTGCGGCATGGTCAGGCATCATCCAGGCTGTCGGCCTGGGGAGCGTGGCTCCCGATATCAGAAACCAGCTCCCAGGGAGATCCTGTGAGTGGCGTCAAGGTCCTGATGACCGAGGTAGGCGTAGTCCAGTGTGACCGGATGGTGCATCAGACTGAACTTGAGGCCCAGACCGGCGGTCATATTGCCCTCTGACGATCCGATCCTGAGGGCTACAAGGTCCTTGATCAGGAATTCGGCTCCCAGATGCGTATCCAGGCTTATCCCGCTGAAGTTGTACTGGGCGGAGTACTCGCGGCCCTCGAAACGGAAATCTCCGTCGGCAGCTATGGTGGCAAGGGTTGCGAACTTCGTTATGGGCCAGCGGAGAGCCATCCCCAGCTTCACCGTCGGCAGGATGCTCTCGTTCACCCCGTTGTTCCAGAACAGGTGGGTTCCGGAAATATCCTGCAGGTTCAGACCCATGGAGAATGCTTCGGAAGGCTGGTACCTCGCACCTAAGTCCAGCCCGAGGCCGAAGGCGCTGTATTCCATCAGCCCCCTTCTAATGACCTTGGCCGACGCGCCCACCGAGAAATTCGAGTTGAGACTGCGGGACCATGAGAGGTAGAGGGCCCAGTCCACGGCGCTTTCATATGTGATGAGACTCTCGTCGTAGATGATCTCCTCGCCTGCGTCCCATTCACCGTTGCCCTCGGTGCCTTCCGGATTGGATACGGGATCGTAGTCGTCGTTGCCCGCATCCCCCGGCTCGCCCATGCCGTCCTCTCCAAAGACGCCGTCGGAACCGGTATCGTACCATGGCAGACTGTTCGTGTTAGGTATGTCCCCGACATCGGTCCTGTACAGACTGGCACCCAGGCCGGTGGCTCCGTCGGACCTTCCGTAGCCCAGGTAATCGTACTTCACGAGCCCCCCGAACCGCTCGGAATGCATGAACTGAGCCTGCTGGCCCTGCACCTTGTAGAGGCCGGCGGGATTCCAGTACCCTGAGGACGCATCGTCTACCACGGCGCAGAAGGCGCCGCCCATGCCCAGTCCCCTTGCACCGGCACCGATGGAGAGGAACTCACCCGCGTACTTCGCAGCACCGGATACGGATACAAGGACTATCACCGCGAAAAATGCTGTTCGTCTCATTGTTTCAGCCTGTCGATTCAATGTCCGAGGTAAACTTGATTATCGTATTGCGGCCCTCCTCGGTTATCCTGGTGAAGAAGAGCCCCAAGCCGTAGGATCCGTCGGCAAGCTCTTCTTCCCTGATAACAACCGCCCTGGCATGTATCTCGGAACCACCGTCAATCCTGAGCAACAGATTGACCCTCGAGAGTTCGCCGAGGCTCCTTGAGCTGACGCAGTATATGCCTGATGCGCTGAGATTGATGGCAGTCGCGGGAAGCATGGGCATATCACCTGGGCTGACCGTGAGTTCGCAGTCCACGCTGGCTCTTGAGAACAGTCTTTTCTCGGAGAGAGTGTTGTCCTGCACCGTCTGTCTCCCTTGCATCTCGGATTCACCGCTGCAAATGATAATGCCAATGCTACCCCTGAAGTTCCATCATGTCAATATTTCCCCTGTCGCGATCACGCACATCACCGCATTCCCGGGACCTTCATACATCATCTATCCGTGAACAGGCCCTGAGTTCCCGCATCCGTACCGGTTCTCTTCCTAAAAAACTCAAGAGGAAAACGGCACTTGCGCATGGAAAAAATATTTCGATATTTCAACTGTTGTATTTTTGACCGCAGGGGTCATTACCTGCGAGCAGGAAGGTTGCCTGAGAAGGATCCGGGTTGACGCGAACCTTCTCCTATCCGGTAGTGTTGTCGAAGGTAATTGTTAAGCATTCTCAAACAGGAGGTGAATATGAGCTACCTTAGTGGTATATGGCTCGCAGTGCTGGGTATTATGGCAGCACCGAACCTTATCATAGCCAAAAAGCCCGAGGCGAAGGAAACACTTGACAAGCTGGTTCCTTACCAGGGCTGGTTCGGTGCCATTTCAGCAGTCTACGGAGTCATCGACATAATCAGGTTCTTGGGAAGGCTCGACTGGTTCGAGTACATTCCCATCGGCATGATCACATTCATTGTCGGTGCGGTGGTAACCCTTGCCCTTGGTCTTCTCCTCGGTATAGGGGTCATCAAGTCCTTCGTCAGCTCCCCTGAAGCCAATGCCAAGATGGACGCGATGATCGCCAAGCTCGCTCCCAAGCAGGGAACGCTTGGTCTTGTCGGCATCATCGTGGGTCTCTGGATAATAATCTACCGGCTGGCAGGGCTCACGCTCTAGTCGATCCGGTCTGATCTCAGTGCCGGGAACAGCTTCAGGCTGTTCCCGGCCTATTCCTTTCTACGTCCGAGAAGCTTCGCACGGTCGTTCAGCGGCATTGACAGATGTCGGCTATCGATTAGCTTCAGGAATCCTACACATATTGAACATGCAGGGGGGTGGGGAATGCCGATCACACAGCAGCAGGGCGACTACGTCAGGAAGCTGATCGCCAGCGGTGCCAGGAGCAGGGCAGCGCTGGTGCTGAAGAAGATGCACCCGGCTGACATAGCCGACCTCTTCGGAACCCTCACGCCACCCGAGGCCACCGTACTGGTGGAACTGCTCTTCACCCAGAAGATGGCGGACAAGGTCCTCATGGAGCTTCCGGAGGGCATCCTGCTGGAAGTACTCGACAGGATGGAGGATGCCAAGGCGGCAGAACTCCTCTCCTTCCTCGAGTCCAACGACGCCCTCCTCTTCCTTCAGGCGGTGCCGGAGGAACGGAGGGACCCGGTACTCCAGCTCCTTCCCCCTGTAAAGAGGCACCGCATCGAGCAGCTCTTCATCTACCCCGAGGACTCTTCAGGCTACTGCATGAGCAACGGCTACATGTCCGTCAGCACTGAACTCACGGCCCAGCAGGCAGTGGAGATCATCAGGGAGCAGAGCGAGGACGTCGATGTCCCTTTCTATGTCTACGTCACGGATGAAGACGGCAGGCTTGCCGGCGTGATACCCCTGCGAAGGCTGGTGACCTGTCCCCAGGACACGGCGATACGAAGCCTCATGATGGCCGACCCTTTCACCGTGAATGTGAACTCCGACCGCGAGGAGGCCGCCATACTGGCGAGGAAGTACGATATCATGGCCATTCCAGTGGTGGACGACAACCACAGGCTGGTAGGGGTCATACCCGGTGACAGCCTCTTCGATGTCATGGAGGAGGAGGCCACCGAGGACATGTACAGGATGGCGGGTCTGTCGGAGGACGACAGGATATTCAGCCCTGTATCCACGGCTTTCAGGCAGCGCTTCCCGTGGATCTGGGTCAATCTCTTCACCGCTTTCGTGGCCTCCACCGTGGTCAGGGCCTTTCAGGGGACGATAGAATCTGTGGCCACCCTCGTCGCTTTCATGCCCATCGTGGCCGGCATGAGCGGCAATACCGGCAACCAGTCCCTCATCGTGATAACAAGGGGTATCGCCCTTGGGGAGATGGAATTCTCATCCAGCCTGAAAGCGATCTTCAAGGAGGCCAGGGTCGGGTTACTTCTGGGTCTCGTGGCGGGTTCAATAGCGTCCGGCGTGGCCCTCCTTTTCCCCGGAAGCACCAACCCCCTCCTTCTGGGCCTTGTGATCTTCATGGCCATGGTGGGCAACATGGGGCTGGCAGGCCTTCTCGGCGCCGCCATCCCCCTCGTTCTGAAATCTCTGGGCAGAGACCCTGCGCTGGGAAGCAACATACTCCTCACCGCATTCACCGATTCACTGGGATACCTTCTGCTTCTCGGCCTCGGCATGATCGTGATACTGTAGTGAAAAGCCCCACCATACTCACCCGTGATGAGATAGAGAGCATAGAGCACGCCCGGCTGTCCGACCCCTTCATGTTCCTGGGAATGCACCCTCTGGGCGGGAGCCATGAGAACAGGCTTGAGGTAAGGGTCTTCTGCCCCCCGGCGGTGGAGATAAGCATAGGAACCGCAGACAGCGGCCTGTTACCTATGCAGAGGGTAACTGACTCGGGCCTCTTCACATGGATCTCGGATCCCGATACGGATCCCTTCGAATATTCCCTGCATGTCAGGACCGGGGACAGCGACTGGGAGACCCGGGATCCCTACAGTTTCCTTCCGCAGCTGGGCGAGCTGGACCTCCACCTGCTGGCCGAAGGGAACCATTACAGGCTCTACGAGAGACTGGGAGCCAGGATCTGGACCGCGGAGGACACCAGTGGCGTCCTGTTCTCGGTATGGGCCCCAAACGCATGCGCGGTGAGCGTGATAGCCAGTTTCAACGACTGGGACAGGAGGCGGCACCCAATGCGGACCAGGGGGTCCACGGGGGTTTGGGAGCTGTTCGTGCCCGGCGTCTCGCCGGGAGACCTCTACAAGTACTCGATCCTGACAGGCGCGGGCCGGATACTGGAGAAGTCCGATCCCCTGGGGCTCTGCTCGGAGTTCCGTCCCCGCACGGCATCCGTGGTGGCGGACATTTCCGGATTCGCGTGGACCGACGGGGACTGGATGGAGCGGCGACAGGGGCGGGACCCTTATACTTCCCCCCTTTCCATATACGAGATGCACGCCGGCTCCTGGAAAGGGACACCGGACTGGAGGGACTTCACATCGTGGGAAGAGCTTGCGGACCAGCTCATACCCTACCTGCAGGAGACGGGATTCACCCATGTGGAGCTGATGCCGGTCATGGAGCATCCCTTCGACGGGTCATGGGGTTACCAGACACTGGGTTACTTCGCCCCCACAAGCCGCCTCGGCTCCCCATGGGACTTCCACAGGTTCGTGGACAGGCTGCACAACGCCTCCATCGGCGTGATACTGGACTGGGCCCCGGCACATTTTCCATCGGACCCGTCGGGACTGGCAAGGTTCGACGGAACGTGCCTGTACGAGCACGAGGACCCCAGGATGGGGACACACCCCGACTGGGCCACACTGGTCTTCAACTACGACAGGAAGGAGGTCAAGAACTTCCTGGTGGCCAGCGGCCTCTTCTGGCTGGACAAGTACCACATAGACGGGCTGAGGGTGGACGCTGTGGCCTCCATGCTCTACCGCGATTACTCCCGTAAAGAGGGGGAATGGGTCCCGAACATCTACGGCGGAAGGGAGAACCTCGGGGCCATGGAGTTCATCAAGACGCTGAACTCGAGAGTATCGACGGATTTCCCCGGGGCCATGACGATAGCCGAGGAGAGCACGGCCTGGCCCGGCGTAACTGCCCGCCTCGACGAGGGCGGGCTCGGCTTCACCTTCAAGTGGAACATGGGATGGATGCACGATACGCTGAGCTTCTTCCAGAAGGAGCCGGTGCACAGGAAGTTCCACATCAACGAGCTCACATTCTCCCTTCTGTACGCCTTCAGCGAAAAGTTCATCCTCCCCTTCTCCCACGACGAGGTGGTCCACGGGAAAGCCTCCCTGCTCAGCAAGTGTCCCGGGGACAGGTGGCAGCAGTTCGCGAACCTCCGGCTCCTTCTAACCTACCAGTGGGCCCATCCAGGCAAGAAGCTGCTGTTCATGGGCTCGGAACTCGGACAGTGGAAGGAGTGGGACCACGATTCGGAGCTTGAATGGGACCTGCTCCGGTACGATGAGCACAACGGCATAAGGAAACTGGTCTCCGATCTGAATACGATAATATCTGCGGACCCGGCGTTCCACCGCCTCGACTGCAGTCCCGAGGGATTCAGGTGGATAGACTTCAACGATTCCCATGCCACCGTGGTTTCCTTCGTCAGGTACTCCGGAGCGGGGCGGCATGCAGTATGCGTTTTCAACATGACCCCCGTCGTCCGGGAGGACTACCGGATAGGCGTGCCTTCCATTGGTACCTATCTTGAGATACTGAACACGGATTCCGATATCTACGGCGGCTCCGGCAAGGGAAACCTGGGTCGGGTGCAGAGCAGGCCCTTTGGAATGCACGGCCTGCCCGGCTCGGTCAGCCTGACCCTCCCCCCGCTCGCCGCCGTGGTCCTGCAGCCGGAGAGGCAGGAATGATGATGGCGGTTACAGAGGGAACGGACTGCGTATCCGCGGAGAAGATGACCTGCAAATGAGGGTCCTTTACTGCCTCGGCCTTCTGAGGGCGGAGCTCTATTTCAGGGGAGCCCGCACCCTCAAGGACCGGCGGGGGCACCTCAGGTCCCTCAAGGACCGTCTGTCCAACCTTGGATTCTCTGTCGCCCAGGTTGGCCCTTCGGACCTTGTCCAGCAGGCCTGGGTCACGGCCGTCATCGCGTCGGGTTCCAGGGCCAGGGTACTCTCGGCCCTGGACAGTGCGGACCGGCTCCTGGACGACCCTGAGTGGGAACTCTCAGCCATTGAGAAGGATATAATCGGTGATGGCGAAAAGTTGCCGGATTGGGAGACCGTATGAAATCTCACAGGAAGTATCTCTGGTTCAACACACCTTCCAGGAGGGACTATATCAACATAACTCCCGCCGTGGAGAAGGAGCTCGGGGAGAGCGGCATTCAGGAGGGCCTCTGCCTGGTGAACGCAATGCATATCACGGCCAGCGTATACATAAACGACGACGAGCTTGGTCTTCTGGAGGATTACGACCAGTGGCTGGAGGAGCTGGCGCCGCATGAGCCCGTCTCCCGATACCGTCACAACAGCACCGGCGAGGACAACGGCGACGCGCATCTGAAGCGTCAGATAATGGGCAGGGAAGTCGTGGTGGCAGTCACCGACGGCAAACTGGACCTCGGGCCGTGGGAGCAGATATTCTACGGCGAATTCGACGGAAGCCGCCGCAAGAGGGTCATGGTCAAGATAATCGGGGAATAGCTTTCAGGTTGCATTTGTACCAGGAATGATTGCTGATTCTTTAACACTTTCGAAAGGACGGGGTCATGAGATTCAAGGGCGCACTGCTCATTATTGCCATGCTGACGGCGGCGGGAGCCGCGGCGGCTCAGGATTACTGGGAGTATCCCGCAACCATCAGTTCCACCGGTTACGGAACTGCCAGCGCCGAGCCCGACATGGCTTCGGTGACCTTCGGTGTAAGCATAACCGCAAAGACTCCCGACGATGCCGTGAACGAGGCCGCAAGACTGGCGGAGGCCGCCATGGCGGCTGCCCGCAGCGAGGGTGTCCGCGGCGAGGACATAAAGACCACCAGCTACAACCTCTGGGTGCAGGAGATCTGGGACGATTACGAGTACGCCTATACCGGCGATATGGAATATGTCGTCAATCACTACATCCAGGCGGAGATCCGCGACATCCGCAAGGTCGGGGACGTTCTGTCGGCCATCGTGAACGCCGGGGCCAACTCGGTGAGCGGAGTATACTTCTACGCAGAGGACACAGCCTCCCTCTACGAGGAAGCCAGGCTGCTTGCCGCGGAGCATGCCAGGGACAAGGCCGAGCAGCTGGCCGACGCCTTCGGTGTGGAGCTAGGCGAGCTGCAGTCCATCAGCGAGTGGACCAATAACTACGATTACGGCTACGACTCGGCCTACTACAACTACGGCGGAGGAGCGGGATACTACGCGGAATCCCCGCCGGTGACCCCGGGTTCCTACTCCGTAACGGTGGAAGTCTCCGCCACCTACGAGATACTCCAGTAGACATGCTGCGGGGAACCGTCCTATTCCTGGCCCTGATCTCGGGCAATACGCCTCAGGAGGCCGTTGAGCATACCTGGGCGGCCCTTCAGGACGGTTCCCCGCGGGATTTTCTCGGATCCCTCACCGATGAGACCTCAAGTGCGATACTCGATACTTGCCGTGAATACCTCGGTATCCTCAGAAACCTCAGCAGCGAGGAGCTGGGAGAGGTCTTCGCCTCTGTGCGCCTGGAGGCCGCTCCGGACGAGTTGGAGCATTGGGACTCCATATCCGTTCTGGAGATGGTGATGTCCTCCCCCCAGCACCACGCCCTTCTGAACGACACCGAGATAGCTATCGACAGCGTGGACACCAGGGACAGCGTTGCCGTGATCTACCTGACCGTGTCGCCTCCGGACGGAACATCAGAACCGATAATCATATACACTGCCGCCTCCCCATTTGGCTGGCGCACCGGCGGCCTGGAGCCCCTGGCGGAGACCGCGCTGGAACGCACTGTCTCTCCCTGAGGTCCTGAAACCTCCATCTACTGGCTGATGACATCCCGGACCGCGTCTAAGTATATTGTCTATGGGTATTTGACCTCGTTACTCCATCGAGTGCCCGGCTCTCCTTTTGATCGGGGGGACGCATGACACGTGAACAGGGAAGACAACCGCCGAAAAGCCTTAACGTGGCCGCGGTGACCATGTCCTGCCACCAGGACCCTGAAGCCAACCTGCGGAAGATAACCGATACCGTAAGTTCGATAATGGGGGAACGCCCCGATACGCAGATGGTGGTCTTCGGCGAGATGGTACTTGGCTGGTACGACCCCGAAGACATGCCGGAATATCACAGACACATATCCCTTCAGGTCTCCCACGACAGTCTCGGACCTGTCTCGAAGCTGGCGTCTTTCTTCGGCATATACATTTCCCTTGGATTCTCCGAGATGGATGAAGGGATCATCTACAACTCGCAGCTGCTCTTCGACAGGCTGGGAGGTCTGAGGGCCGTCCATCGCAAGCATAACCTCAAGCCGGCGGAGATCCGGTGCGGATACCATCCCGGGGTCGAGGGCTTCACAATGACACGGATAATGGGATTGAAGACGGCCCTGGCCATCTGCTCCGATCTCGCCAGCCTCGAAACCGTCAGGAAACCCAGCTGGAAAAGACCTGACCTGATCATCCTGAGCCTTGCCGACGACAGCGATCCGGGATTCCTCATGGCCAGATGCAACGCACGTATCTACGACTCGTGGATAGTCACGGCCAACAGGTTCGGCCTGGAGGACGACCGGGTATGGGAAGGCTACACAGCCATTTCAAGCCCCTGGGGACACCTGGTGGAGACTTCCTCCGGAAAGGAAACGGTCCTGTTCCACCATCTGAGCTTCCCCTCCAGGAAGAACCTCCCTCTGCGTCTTCTGAGAAAACTGGTCGTCAGGGCTCCCCTGCCCTTCATCTTACTGGCCAACCGGAAGCGGCTCCACGAGTACTTCTAGCGGAGTTAGCGTCCAGGCCTGACGTGACATTCCCAAAACCAGCGTTCCGGAAAGCGGAAACGAGTTATATTCCTCCGAAAGAGTTCACTGAGCATCTAAGATACTTGCAGAGAGGTCCTCCATGGACGGGAACGAAGCACTGAAGAACCTGGAGCATGTGAGGGAACAGGTGCGCCGTGTCCTCCGGCACTACGTCGATGAGGGAGGCTGCCCCTGCAGTTACAAGCCCTTCATATACTGGGCCGGCAAGAAGCAGGGCCCGGGCTGGCAGGACAACGTGCAGAATGCCCTTGTGAAGTCCGCCCTGGAACTTCCCTTCTTCGAGAAGACAGAGCTGGAGAGCAGTGACTGGGGATACTCGGGGTCCTGGTTCTGCAGGGGATGCGGCACCCTCTGGCGCCATATCTCCATCGAATGGCGCATGCTTGCGTTCCATGAAAGGCTCCTCAGGGAAGGCGAGGATGACCCTGACATCCTCTACCCCGCCCTTGTGTCCACGGATGTTGCCGCCACGGCGGGATTTGAGCCCAGGGGCCTGGAAGCACTCTCCCTTTCTCAGTGGGTGGAGTTCATGATGGGCCGTGAGTATACGTCCGGGCCCTGGAGGCCGGGCCCGTGAGCAATTGCGGAGATACCCTGAGAATAGCCGATGCATCGGGCGACGGTGACATCAGGACCGTCAGGGATCTGTTCATGGAGTACAGGGACCACCTGGGGGTGGACCTGGACTTCCAGGACTTCTCGACCGAGGTCAGAGAGCTTCCCGGCGCCTACTCCCCACCGTCCGGCAGGCTCCTCCTGGCATGGTTTTACGGCGGACCCGCGGGCTGCGTGGCGCTGAAAAAAGCCGGCGAGGGAGTGTGCGAGATGAAGCGTCTCTACGTGAGACCCGCTTTCAGGGGACATGGGATCGGAAGGGCTCTTGCGGAGCGTGTTATATCAGCAGCCGCTGAGCTTGGCTACGGGACGATGGTCCTGGACACCCTCGACCGCCTCGAAGGAGCAATGGCCCTCTACGGATCACTGGGGTTCCGAAGGACAGCCCCGTACTACGACAATCCCCTGCCGGGAGTCGTGTACTGGAAGCTGGAGCTAGAGGCAGCAAAAATGCGGCACACGTGCGCCGGTGACTGACAGAAAGACTGACATGTACGATATGGAATTCAGGAAGCTGCTGGGCGAGGAGGAACTCTGCGCTGAACTCGCCGGCAGTATAGCGGAGAGGCACGGGCTGGACCTGCCGGGACAGAGGATCGACCGGGGCTCCAACCTGCTCTACCTGTTCGGCGACCGTCTGGTCCTCAAGGTCTTCAGCCGCGAGGAAGCGGGTTTCCGTGACAACGAGGCCCTCTTCCTCCAGAAGCTTGACGGAAAACTGAGTGTAAAAACCCCCGCGCTTCATTATACGGGAGAGCTGGAGGGTTACCCCTACCTGGTCATGGACCGGCTGGAAGGAAGCTCCCTGGAGACCGTATGGGACACTCTTGACCGTCAAGTCAAGCTGTCACTCTCCCGGGAGGTGGGCAGCCTTCTCAAAGAGCTTCACAGCCTTCCCCCCGAACTTGCCCAGGGATGTGTACCCGAATGGAGTACATTCATTGAAGGTCAGATGGAGAACATAGTCGATAATCATGCCGGGTATGGACTTGACCCATCACGCATCGATGAGATAATCGATTTCATCGACGATTTCCCCCCCATAGAGGAGTACGTATCCCCGGTGGTCTGCCATACGGAGATCATGCGCGAACACCTGTTCGTCACAGGCCGGGGCCGGAATACCCGCCTTTCCGGCATCATCGACTTCGAGCCCTCCATGCTTGCTGTCCCCCAGTACGACCTGTGCGCCGTGGGTCTATTCGTGACCTCCGGGGACCCGGAGCTCTTCCAGGCCTTCCTGGAATCCTACGGCTCCTCCGGGGACACCTCCGTACCGTCCATCACCAGGATGCTCCTGCTCCACCGCTACTCGAACATGAACTGGTTCATAAGCATGCTCCCGGTGGACCTCAGGGCCTCCGATCTGCTCACCATGGGCGATTACTGGTTCGGGAAACCGTAATATCTTGTTTGAAAGAATTCTTCAACTATTAATCTGACATAATTGCTGCGCAGCGGCCATTCCAGGAGTGATTTCTCCAATTGGTCCTGAAACCTTATTCTACATAGTATCGTCTGAACACACACTGCAGGCCCCTCCGTGCAGACCCGTCCTGATCTGTACCGGCCATCGCCCTTGAACGGCCATCCACCCGTGCGTACACTCATCACATCATGGAGATTTACTCGGTCGTCCTTTCGGCACTGCTAGCGCAGGCGCCGGTGATAACGGAGATTGCCTCCAATCCACTGCTGGAAGCCTCAGGGGAGTTCGTCGAGATATTCAACCCCTCCACAGTGAGCATCAGCACCCTGGGCTTCTCCATCACCGACGGAGACGCCCTTGACCTGCTGGTGCCCTGGGACGAGTCGATCCACGGTCCCTTCCCCCATTCAGGCGTCACGCTGGGCACCGACACCATCCCTCCCGGCGGCTTCGCCCTGGTCTTCGAGCTGGACTACCCCGATTCCCCCTGCTACGACATTCCGCCGGGAACCGTGATACTCACCACCGCAGACCATTCCATATGCAACAGCCTTGCAGCCTCGTCGGACCCCCTCACCCTCTACAACGCGGAAGGCACCGCCGACAGCAACGTCGTAAGCACCTACGGCACACCGGTACCCTCCGACGTATGGGAGGAGAGGGACGACGACGGCCTGGACGACATACCCTTCGACCCCGGCGAGAACAGGACCGCGGAGCGGTACCCTTGGTCCTCCCCCGACCAGGAAGGCTCATGGCGCCAGGGCCCCGAGGGCGGTACCCCCGGCGCCCACGCCCAGGCCCCTCCGGACACTCTCAACGTTTCATGCGACTCCGTCTGGACCCAGCCGCAGGAGCCGCTGCCGCAGGAACCCTTCACCATCAACGCCGCCTTCACCTGCTACGGCAACGTATCCCCCTCCGCAGGCTCGCTCATCATCTTTCTGGACTCCCAGGGCGATTCCATCCCCTCGCCGCCGGAGATCCTGGCCGAGTACTCCGCCGCGCTGCTTCAGCCGGGAACATCGCAGACCTTTTCTGCAGCAGCGGCCCTGGAGCGGGGCTGGTACCTCCCCTCCGCCCTGGCCCAGGTCCCGGAGGACGAATACCCCGTCGACGACATGGCTTCGGTACCCGTACCGGTGGGCGGCGGCATAGACCCTGTCCTGACGGAGGTGATGTGCAACCCCCTGGACGAGGACACGGGGGAATACCTGGAGGTCTTCTACCCGGGTCCCGGCATCTTTCCCCTGTGCGGCTGCTCCTTCACCGACGGCGACGCCGTGGATGTGATATCGACCTGGGACCAGGCACCGCTCTACGAACCCGATGCCGTCTACTCCAGCTGCCTCCCCGGGGGAGCCTACGGCATTGTGCTGGATCCGGAGTACTCGTCAGGGGCCCAGGAATACGACCTTGCCGAATCCACCTACGTCTTCACCGTGGAGAACTCGACGATTGGCAACGGCCTCACAGGTAACGACCCTGTAACGCTTTACGACATGTTCGGCACCGCCCAGTCCAACGTGCTCTCCACCTACGGCACTCCGCTGAAGTACGATGATCCGCTGATGTGCGACGACGACGGCCTTGACGGCATACCCTTCGACCCGGGAGAATACCATAGTGTTGAACGAAAGTCCCCTGGTCTTCCTGATGAGGAATACTGCTGGACTGTTTCACCAGAGGGGGGAACACCGGGGGGTCCAGCAGTATTCGTCGACACACTGGACGCCGCAATCGATTCAATCCTGATACTCCCGCCTGATCCCCAGCCGGGGCAACCCCTGCAGCTAGCATGCGTAGTAGAGAACCGTGGCACGATCACGTCGTTCGGCATCGAAGTGACCATCTTCATTGATTCCGACGCAGACTCGCTTCCGCAGCCTGGCGAGATCCTTCTCGCAGACGTTATCGATTCCATCTGCCCCGGTCAGGCCGATACCGTATGGGTCACGGTTTCGGGCCCGGAGGAGGGGTACTACCTTGCCGCTGCAGGGGTTTATCTCGAGGGCGACATCAATCCCGACAACGATGTCGCCCTACTAAGCTTCAGAACAGGAGACGGTGTACCTCTCATAGTGTCGGAGGTCCTCTGCAACCCGACCAACGAGGACAACGACGAGTTCATAGAGATCTTCTACCCCGGTCCCGGAGTTTTCGACATCACGGGCTGTTCCTTCACCGACGGCGACGCGCTGGACTGGCTGCAGCCGTGGGAT
>CAZXEF010000011.1:0-29018 GCA_964639605.1 uncultured bacterium
TCTACAGGCCCTTCCGTGGCTACACCAGGAGCTTCCTTCCCCTTTACGAGAAGGTCCTGGGTTTTGAGGGCGCCGGAACCGACGTCATCGACGGCTCGTACCTTGTCATAGGTTGCGAGGAGGCCCTGGGCCTCGCCAAGGACCTCATCGACTGGAAGAGGCAGACGGGTCTCGAAGTCATCATAGGCGAGCTTCCCACAATCGGCAGCACCGCGACCGAGATCGACGACTACATCGAGGAAGCATACAACACCTGGGTTAATCCTCCCGAGTGGATTCTCCTTCTCGGCAACGAGTACACAATGCCCGTCTACTACTCCAGCGGCACCGAGGCTGACAACCAGTACGGCGTCATCGGCACCGGGTACGATCCCAGCATACATGTGGGCAGGATATGCGCCGATACCCAGGACATGCCGTACCAGGCCTGGAAGATAGAGACCTATGAGAACGATCCCTACGAACCCGACCCCAGCTGGTTCCAGAATGCCATCAGCATAGGTTCCACGGATTTCCACGATCCCTGGATGTCATGGCGCTACGCTGTGATATTCATGGAGCACGAGATGACAGTCTCCCTGTACTGCAATGATCCCACCTACGGCGGCACACCCCCCACCATAGCCAACATCTCCGCCGAGGTTAACGATGGAATATCACTGCTGAGCTACATTGGCCACGGCAGCACCACTTCCTGGGGGACCACGGGCTTCAGCAACAGCAACGTCGCGGCCCTGACCAACGACCGAATGCTCCCCTGGATAAGCTCCATCGCATGCAGCAACGCGGAATTCGACGGTAACACCGAATGTTTCGGCGAGGCCTGGATGAACGAGGGCACCGTTGCATCTCCCAAGGGCGCCATCGGGTTCATGGGAGCGACCATGGGCAGTCCGGTGGGTCCTACCGACTCCCTTGCTCTCTACCAGTTCAGGGGTTACTTCGAGGAGGAGATGTACCACATGGGGGCCGCCTTCGACTACGGCAAGATAATGGCCTACTATTACACCGGAGACTCTCAGAACAGCGACATGCACATGATATTCGGCTGCCCCGAGTTCGACATCTACACCGACACCTCGCCCCTTGTGCACCTCGATGTGCAGCATCCCGACTGCATCGCCCCCGGAGCCTGGTCCGTGACGGTGGAAGCCGGCGGACTTCCTCTGGAAGGCGCCCTTGTTGGCATAGTGCAGGACACCACCTTCCTGGAGAGCGCATACACAGACGCTTCCGGACTCGCCAGCTTCACCATACCCGCGATACCGGGGACCGACTGGGTCACGGTCACGGCAACGGCCCACAACTTCTACCCCTGGGTCGGTTCCGTACCCGTTACCGGTACAGGTCTGGAGGAAGGTGAAGTGTATGGCGGTTTCAGCCTGCATGTGGGTCCCAACCCCTTCTCCGCCGCCACAACCTTCAGTTACAACCTTCCCGCATCGGGCGACATGTCCCTTGAGGTGTACGATCTCTCGGGAAGGCTTGTCACTACGGTCGTGTCCGGGGAGCAGCCGGCCGGGACTCATTCGGTGCAGTGGACAGGCAGCGACAGCCAGGACAGACCGGTGCCCGGAGGCATCTACTACCTCAGGCTCAGCGCCGGCGGTGAGACACTCACAAGGTCATGCGTGGTAGTGCGCTAGAGTAATTCGGCGAATGACGGGGCGCGCCGGCAGGCGCGCCCCTTGCCTTAAGGAGGTTCCATGTTCCTGTCAGTCATTATCGCGGTCGCCTGCACATCGGGTCTTCCCGATACCGCGGGGGCCCTGCTGGTCCGGCCTCCCGGGACCATCCATGCAGGGGACAGCACTGTCACGGCGGTGGAGATGTTCTCGGCCCTCTCTGAGGCGGACGTGGTGTTCGTAGGGGAGAAGCATGACGACCCCCTGGCGCACCGGTGGGAGCTCTGCATCTGGAGCCGCCTTGCCGGACCGGATAGAGAACTGGCCCTTGAGATGTTCGAGACCGACGTGCAGGGGCTGCTGGATGAATACCTGGCGGGAGAGGTCACTTCGGAAGAGTTCCTTGAAGGCAGCAGGCCATGGGGCAACTACATTCCCGACTACTGTTTCCTTGTTGAGCTGGCGAAACTCAAGGAGTGCAGGGTGATAGCGGCCAACGTGCCCAGGCATTTCGCGTCGGATGTTGCAAGGGGCGGTTGGGAAGCTCTTGCCGGGGAGGAGTTCTTCCGGGAGCTGTCGGTGGATTCATCCAATACCGGGTACAGGGACAGGTTCCTGGAGACAATGGGCGTTGTCGGCGGTGAGATGCACGAGATGCCCATGGACCCCATGAACATGTACAGGGCACAGAGCCTGAAGGACGCGGTCATGGCCCGGTCGGTGGACGGAGTCAGGTGCGTCTTCATCTGCGGCAGTTTCCACAGCGACTACAGGTCGGGAATCTGCGACCAGCTGACCGAGGGCACTTCCTTCCTCACGGTGAAGGTTCTGGGGGAGGGGGAGGAGTACTCCCCGGACCTTGCGGACTTCGTGATCGTGCCCTGATCCGATCAGCTGGATTGTCAAGGAACCTTCTTCAGGAAGCTCCCGGGTCGTTTCATTCCCGAACACATCGGGCTGCAGGGATATGACGATGTCATCGTTAGCCCCCCCTCCATCCACTGTGAAGTGAATCATCTCTTCCACCGTCCGGTGAATTCCCCGGGCAGAGATGCCAGGTTGTTATCGAACTTCACATGTTAGTTCCATCATGGCTCTGGACCTCAGCCTGAAGTGATGCGAATGATGTTGACCTGGTTCGTGCCAGGCTGTATCGTAATTTCGGATCAACAGGATGTATGTAATAATGAATCATGCGCTTCACGGGCAGGATTTGAAAAATGAGAACTGATATCCCGGTACCGGTCTTTGGAGTCCCATCGATCAGGGTCCCGCTGCTGCTCGTCCTGGTCATTCTGTCAGTCGGTACGGTCCACGCTGAGGACCCATTCGGTGAACAGACCTATCCCGTGACGATTCAGACCGCGGACAGGCTCGCGCTCATCGAACCCGCAACAACACTGGAAGTTGCATTGGATGGCGAGGCTTCCGATCTTCTCGAATTCATTTCGCCTGGTCTTCTCCTCGCCGGAGTTGTGGTAGTAGACGGAAACTCCGCACCCGACTACGGCCCTGTCTACCTCATAGATACCCGTACGGGCGAGGTGAAATGGGAGTACGACCGCGATGATCTGTCCGGAGGCTCTTACAGTCTGCTTTTCTCGGATCCACTGATCGTTCTTCTCGGAGTGGATCAGTCCTCAGCCAGACTGGTTGCGCTCGATCCTGAATCCGGAAGAAAAGTATGGGATGAAAAAGTCGATACACCGTTCGGTCTGGCCGGAGTACCCGAGCAAAACGGACTTGTCCTGGCCTTCAGAGATGGATCCAGCTTCAGATCCCGGCTGCTCGATCTTACCACAGGCGATGAAGTGATCGAGATCGACCTGCCTTCCGAAGCGTTCTCGGATATTACCCATATATCTATCCTCGTTGAAGATACTGCGGCACTCATGGTCGGCCGGTCGATCGTCGAGGTCGATCTTGCAGACGGAAGTATCGTCCGGACTGTGGATATCCCCATTTCAGCCCCGGATCCGGCTTCGACGGTATTCCTTACAGACGGTATCCTGGCCTGGGACGCGCAGGAAGTTACGTACTTTGATCGAACATTGAATGAAGTTCGATGGACATCCGCTCCCGATCACACCCCAATTCAGACCGCTGCAGTCTGCAGCGGGGGTATTGTCCTGGTCTCGGGCACCGGGCAATCCGTAATGAGCCTGCTCGATCCCGCTACCGGGCAGCAGCTCTGGTCGAACCTGATCGCCGGTCGAATCGTCAGCCCCATTGCGGCCGGCAATGATCTGCTTCTCTGCACTACAGATTCCACTGTGGTCGGGGTATCGGCCGCCGATGGAAGAACCGCTTTCATTACGCCGTTCCCGTCTGATATGGCTGCGGGAAGCCCTACTTTCGCTGAACTCATGGGACTGCCGGATGTGCTGCGAATAGAGGACGGCGTGCTTTTTGTGGCCAGGGAGCGTTCAGGGATAGCGGCGTTCGATCTGCCGGGCGGCGCTCTCCGCTGGTATGTTGCGCACTACAACGCCGGCATTCCTCTCATCAACTATACCGCCGACGGGCGCTGCGGTTCAGTGTACCTGACGATGATCGAAACTGGGCAGCTGAGTGCCGGTGACCCGTTCACGCCGCCTCCCAGTCTCTCCGCTGCCAATCCGGACGGTACATCGCAGCTTCTATCGGTGGCCCAGCAGCGCTATGACCATGCGCGCGCCAGATACGAGTCAGGACAGGGGAGTGCGCTGGATGTGGAGATCGCTTCCGGAGGCGAGCTCGTCGCACTGCGGATGGACATGTTCTCCGGTCAGTTAATGGCAGGGATGGAACTTGCACAGTCCATCATGAACTTCGGCGCAGCTCTCAGGGAGCTTCGACTCGCACAGGGTCGGCAGGGTGTTATAGACCGCATGGAACTTGCGCTGCAGGGAGCTCAGCGCGCCCAGGAGAATCTGTTCCAGTCCGGATACTACCTGCGTCCGTTCTACATGGAAATGTGGGGGCGCGGAGTGACCGTCGTGGAGACCGCCACCGGGCTCAGGCGGGACATCATCTTCTCGCCTCAGAGTCCTCCTGCTCTGGCCTACGGTCTTGATATGCCCACCTTCGCCATAGAGGGTGATCGGCTGGTCGCGTTCGGTATCAGCCTTCAGACGGACAGGTATCAGAGAAGGAGCAGATGGGGGACGCACATCCCGAATTACTCATTGCTCCAGTACGATCTGGGCGGGATGGAGTTCTTCAGTCATCCCACTTTCTATCCTTCGCTGGAACCGGCAATAACCAGCAGGGACATCGAGCAGATCAACTGGCTCCTGGACCATGGACGTGATGCCGGGATCCTCGAGTGGAGGAACCAGGCTGGAGAAACTCCCATCTTCTTCGCCGTTGTCCTGGGGATGTCCGATATCGTCGGGCTTCTGATAAACGCCGGAGCGGATGTGAACGTTGTCTGCGACGCGGGAAGTACACCCATCGAACTGGCCGGGTTCTCGCAGGATACCTTTGATGTCCTGCTCGCCGCAGGAGGGCGCACAGCGTCAGGCGAGATACCCTCGAGGCCCGAAGAAGGAGAAGAAGTTCCACCACTCCTGATGGCTGTCTGCACCAATCAGATCGATGATATCCGTATGCTTCTGGAACGCGGTGAGAATGTCGATTGGCAGGGCGGGGATGATCTGACATGTCTTTTTATTGCCGTGGCAATTGGCAATACCGAAGCGGTGCAATTGCTTCTGGATTACGGAGCGGATGTGAACGCAGTCAGCAGCGACGGCCAGACTCCGCTGGACCTCGCTTTCACTGAAGAGATCAGGGCTATCCTGCTCGCTGCGGGGGCACGATCCGGAAACTCTGCTCAGCAGTAGGAAAGCTAGCTGATGCGTGGACCGATTTCGGAAACTGAAATGCCGGGGATCGCCGGGATCATCAAGGCAAGGATAAGCAAAGGTTTCATTCTCTTCCCTCCTGAGTCTGGATTATTGCAACGGACAGCCGGAAATGAAGTGCGACTATCGATCCAATCCGTACTTTCAGAGTAGCGTTCAATGATATCCACAGAGAGAGAACGGAACAGGCATGTTACTGAAAGGAAGTGCATGATGGACAGGCTCAGACTGTCCGTGCTTATCCTGCTTCCGGGAGGATTTCAAACATCATCCGCTGGAAGTTGACTGGGACGACTACAATGGGGACGGTATCATTGATTCCTTCTGGGGACTGGAATACGAACTGGACCTGGCACAGGAGGCTTTTGACCTGGCTGATTCGATTCATTTCCAGCTCACCGGTGGCAGTTCGTACGAATGGACCGGAGACAGTACCGGCCAGGCCATGGCCATGCCCCGAATACTGGACAGAGAGATCTTCAGTCAGGGCGGGTCCACCGGAGAGATCAAAGAAACTCATTTCCTCTGTCGCCCCGACGATCAGGGAGACTGGTACATATGGCAGTGGTGGGACCTGTAGGAGAACCAGTCTATCTCACAAGTAATACCATTTCGGAGGTCTGATCATCGGCACTGCCGAGTCTTATGAGATAGACCCCTGAGGAGACCCCGGCCCCCATCGAGTCGCATCCGTCCCAGAAGACCGAATGCTGCCCCGCCGGGGAGCATCCCATATCCATGGTCCGGACCAGCCGTCCAGTGATGTCGAAGACCTCGAGCGTCAGGGAAGAGAGACCGGGTGACAGGAACTGCACGGAAGTGCTGAACCTGAAAGGATTGGGCTGAACCGAGCTTATGCTCAGAATACCGGTAGCAGTTTCTTCGTGTTCGATGGACGTATCCATTTCCTTAAGACCAAAACTGTGCCAGGTCCCTCCATCAGCCGCCACGAATCCATCGTTGGGTTCAGGGACGTTACACTGTCCGTAGGCGTTGAAGCCCCATGCCACGATGGAGCCGTCATCTTTCACACCAAGGCTGTGAGTCCCCCCCGCTGCCACAAAAATGAAATCCTCATTCGGTGCAGGGGTATTGCACTGACCGTACTGGTTATACCCCCACCCCACGATTGAACCGTCCTCCTTGAGGCCCAGGCTGTGTGCGCTTCCTCCTGCGGCCGCCACGAAATCCTCATTCGGTTCAGGCACAATGCACTGGCCGGACTCCCAGCTCCCCCAACATACGATGGAACCGTCTTCCTTGAGCCCCAGGCTGTGCGTCCCCCCGGAAGCAACGGATATGAAGTCTTCGTTGGGTTGGGGCACATTGCACTGCCCGTACAGGTTGAATCCCCAGGCAGATACTGAACCATCCTCCCTCAGGGCCAGGCCGTGGGCATCCCCCCCTGCAATAGCCACGAAACCCTCGTTGGGTGAAGGCAGGTTGCACTGGCCATAGTTGTTCTGTCCCCAGGCAACGATGGTACTGTCCGACTTGAGGCCGATGCTGAAGGAACCTCCGGCAGCGATAGCGATAAAATCCTCGTTCGGCACGGGCACATTACACTGGCCGAAACTATTGCTCCCCCAGGCAACGATGCTGCCATCTTCCTTCAGGCCCAGGCCATGGATGGATCCGGAAGATACCGCAACGAAGTCCTCGTTGGGAGGCGGCACGTCACACTGGCCGTACAGATTGTACTCCCACGCCACGATCTCACCGTTGTACTGAGCTGATACGATTCCCGTGCAGACGAGAAGTAACGCGGAAACCAGCACCATAAGCTGTCTGCTGTTATTCTTCATTGTCCCCCCCCTGTATGTTCCTCGAGATATCGACGATGTACCACATGAGCCCTTTATCGGACCAACATTACTATATAGGACCACAGCCCCGAAAACAATCATCAGGACTGCGCATCATGCGAAGTTCTATCTCCCCCATGGACCCGCGCAGCATGCGAAGAGCCAGGAGCGTCAGGGTCGATGCTTTCGGGAGGAAATCCCTGAGTGTCACGGGCGAGGCAGGATCTCCGCTCTTGCTGTGATATTCAGAATGTCCTCCTCACCGTCCAGATGGAAAAGCAGCACAGCCGTTCCTTCCGGATCCAGTTCCGACAGGTCCGCCATCCTGATACAGCTGATCAATAGGAAAGTGGATTTTCCGCAATCCCATTGCCTGCTCTTAAAACAGTTTTTCCGATCGCTATATCAGTATGGATCCGGGTGTTAAAGATATGTTAAACGCATTAATGGTATGAGTTTAGGACGTTGATCCATTGAAGTATGCGATCAGGCTGTTGAGGCCTGCAGCCTTTCTGTCGCCCTGCTCTACTTGACCCGGGGTCCGGTCGGAAGGATTTTCGGATCATGGATTTTTCGCAGAAAAGAAGTGCTGCTGTGTCGACCCGCCGCAGGATAGGACCGTGGTTCCTTTTAGCTTTCCTGTTTCTGTGGACCCAGCCGGCCTTCTCCGGAGGTCCGGGGTATTCGGACCCTGAATTCATCGAATCCATCTCAGGGGTCAGAGGGGACTGCCCGCAGTGGATCCTGGACAACCAGGTCCTGATGGACGTGGCCTACTGGGGCTTCGACGATGAGCTTCATCATGGGCAGCTGGTGGTGGACGACAGGGTGGTGGGCGACCTGCAGCTGGTGTTCATACTCATGTACCTCATCAGGTTCCCCCTGGAGTCCGTTGTTCCCATCTGCGACTTCGAATGGGACGACGGTCGTTCCATGGCTGCCGACAACACATCGGGATTCAACTACCGGACCGTGGCCGGCACCGACAGGCTTTCCCGCCATGCCTACGGACTGGCCATAGACATAAACCCCGTTCAGAATCCATATTGTGTCGGGGATTTTGTGTCTCCGGCGGGCGCTGTGTACGACCCTTCGGAGCCGGGCACTCTCTACGCCGACCACCCTGTGGTCCTGCTGTTCAAGGAGCTGGGCTGGAGATGGGGAGGGGACTGGAGCGAGAAGGATTACCAGCATTTCGACAAGCAGATAGAGTTAACCGGACTGGACGGCGTGGAGCACCGCCGTTACTGGCCACCATGGAGGTTATGATGAATAGGATGTTCCTGATGTTCGCTGTTATGTGGTTGGTCCTGGCCCTGCCGTCCTGCGGCGGGGAGGGTACGGGGAACGCTGATTCCGATCTTCCGTCGGATGAGGTGGTTTCTGACGGGAATGATCCGGATACAGCTGAAGCATCTCCTGATTCGTCAGCGGAAGCCCTTGAGGAAAACTCGCCTGCCGAATCCCCCACAGCATTCCTGGAGCTCTGCTACGCCACCTCGGTGAACATGCCGGAGTCCGAATACGGTCCCGAGAACGTATTCGACAATGATACAACAACTTGCTGGGCCACAATGCCGGGGGCGGCGCCGGACGAAGGGCTCTACTTTTCATTCGAGGAACCGATCTATATCAAATCCATGACTGTGAGGACCGTGCCCGACAGCGATGAATTCGAGGAAATAGAGAATTTTCAGCTCTACATAAACGGTATCGAGGGCGCTGACTGGCATTCAGGAGGCTACCCGATATGGATCGACACTCCCGTGAAGACCGTCTTTATCCGGATCGATCGCACTGCAACGATGGACTGGAAGGAGGAGGGGATACGCTACACCGGAGAACTTCCGGTGGGTATAAGAGACGTGATCCTGACGACGGAGGACGATGAGGGTGAGGAGGTCCCGATCCGTATTCTGCCCATAAGGGAAGTGAGCGGAACCGTGGAGGCCAGCTCCTCCCTGGAGCCGGTGGAAGCGTACTGCACTGATTTCCTGTTCGATTCCAGACCGGCTTTCGGCTGGGCGGACGGGAATGTTGACGACTCGGGCCGGGGCGAGAGCCTTACGTTCCATTTCGACCGGCCTCAGCGGATCGAGAAGATAAAGATCTGGAACGGGTACCATCGGTCGGAGACCCACTACATACAGAACGAGCGGATTAAGGCTTTCTCCTTCGGCACAGGCGGGGAGGATTCTCCCGTATACAGACTCGAAGACAGTACGGATCCTCACATCATAAACCTTGAGACGCCTCTCGTGGGGAACAGTTTCACACTGGATGTCCTGGATGTGTACGAAAGCGGAGTATACAGGGACCTGGTGGTGAGCGAGCTCCGATTCTTCGACGGCGAGGAGTGGTTCGTGATCGATTCGGGCGGGAGCGAGGCCCGGAAGCTGGAAGTTCTGCAATGGGCGCAGGGCAATCCCGCCGGGGGTTTCATCGACAAGCAGCTGTGCCTCAACCATTCCAGTGGTGAGGAATGGGACTGGTACTCGCAGACCCTGGTCATCCGCTCCAACGGCAGTTTCGTCCTCTGGAAGAGCCACGAGCATGCGGACGGCGTGGAGAAAATGTACGCCGACGGGAACTGGCAGATCCTGGGCGATGATTCACTGAGGATATTCGGCAGGCTCCAGAGATTGGGCAGATACGGCATGGACCGTTACGACCCCTACGCGGGTTCGTGGCCCGATCAGGGCCAGGACGTGGAGAGGATGACCATCTTCAGCGATACCCTGCATTTCCAGGAGGGCCGGGTGAGCAGCGCCAGGGGGCTGTTCGAGGATTTCACGTTCTAGTATCGCCGGAAGTCCGACCTTCCATGCCGGATAGAGCCGAATCCCTGTTACTTCTGCTGCTTCTTGCGGGAGCGGCGGCGGTGGGAGGGTTCTCAGCCCTTTGCCGCAGCGAATACGCCAGCGGCTGGGACGGCTACTATTACCTCGTACAGGTCCAGTCCCTCAACAACACCGGTGAGATGCACTCCCCGGAGTACTCCCTGGTGTACGTTCCCCTGCTGGCTTTCCACGCCCTCACCGGTGATTACCTGACCTCATTCAGGCTCAGCGCGGTCCTGATAAAGCTCGCATTCGTCCTGGCGGTCTTCTCGCTGTCCTTCACACTGGTGAGGCAGGTCCGGGGGAGCGGGAGGGAGGCTTTCCTCACTGCCCTGACGGCTGCCGCCCTTTCGGCCGCGAGCCCTTCCCTGAACTACTTCTTCACTCAGTTCCCCAAGAACCTTCTGGGTTTCGCCCTATTCCTCTTCTTCGCGGCTTCGGTGATGGGCACCGCCCGATACCGGAGGGAGAGGGAGCCCTCCTCTCCCGGGACAGGCTTGCTGCTCAGATCGTCCGGCGCGGCGGCGCTGTTCCTGATGGCCTTCTTCACCCACCGCTACTCTGCCGTGCTTTCAACGCTCTTCCTGGTTCTCTACCTCGTTCCTCCTCTGCTCCGCAGGCTGAGACGAATGTGGGACGGTGATGGAAGAGGGCATGGAAGGTTACTGGTGTCGGCGTTAGTGGCCGCCGCGCTGCTCATTGTGGTACTTTTCGTGGCTGACAGGCTTCCCCTGGCTCCTTCCGTACAAGATTTGGAGAGGGTGACGGGAGACCTGTCATCGGAGCCGATCCTGGTCCCCCTTGCATTCGTCCAGGGCTTCGGTCTCTTCAGGCTCACCGTTCCCTGGCTGGCGGAGATAGTGCTGGCCGCCGCCCTGCCTCTGGCCACCTGCATACTGCTTCTCTTCGGAAGCCGATTTCGTACTTTCCTTGCGGGGCGGGGATATTACGCGCTTCTCCTTCTCAGCCTTGTTGGTCTTTTCCCGTTCCTGCGCTTCTCCCTCACGGGACTTTCCTACAGACTTTTCTTCGGTACGCTGCTCCTGCTTCCGGTGATCTGCGTCCCGTACCTGAACCTGGCGACAAAGAAGATGCTCAGCGTTGGAAGGGACGGTTCCGGTACCAGGTCCGCGGGTTTACCTGTTCTTGTCTACCTGTGCATGCTGGCCCTCTCGTTCTGGACAGGGAGGTCCTACAGGCCTCTGCTTCACGACCCTCCGTACGAATACTACCAGGAGCTTTCCGATGAGGTGGCCGGGGCTCTTTCGGGCGTGGAATGCGAACTCGTAATAGCCCACAGGTCACTGGCGGAGATGATCACTTTCCGCCATGAGATGGACGCCCTCCCATGGGCGCCGGAGGAGTGCTTCGAAAGGGACAGGGTATGGAGGGTGACCGCGGGTATCATGAGAGACGAGTTCTCCTATTACATCGGTCCTCTGATGGCGGAGCGGTATTTCACGAGGCTCAGGGGTGACTACGGACTGATCCGGGAGGACCAGTGGGAGGTGTTCCTGGACAGCATCGCCGGGGACCCCGTCATGATGGAGGCGGTGGACACCTGGCGCAATCCCATGGAGCAGCGGCCCGCCTACCTGGTCAGGAACCGGTAGGGGTTTTCTTGGGAGACGTTCTTCGCATCAGGAGATGTGGAACCTGGTCTGCCTTATCTTACCTTTCTCGAGTTCCAGCCTCCGCCAGCTGCTGTGGTCGTTCAGGCCCTGCCAGCGCCTCTCCTCGGTGATGTACTGCCAGTCCTTGTCCACCTGGTAGTAGAGCTGGAGGTCCTTCGTCTCTATGATGTTCACTATCTCGTTGTTGTGGTATCTGTTGGCGTCGAAATCCGTTATGGCCGTCTGGCCCATCTCCGAGTAGACCTCGTTCAGGTCCAGGAGCAGGTCGTGTATCTTCGGGTCCATGTCCACTGCGTTCAGCCCCACCGCCCTGGCCTCCCTGGCGATGATGGGGTAGTCGTGGGAGGGATACCACGAGTTCAGGGCGTGGGATATCTTCTCGATGGAGGTCTCGTCCTCTATATGGAAACTCAGGATATCCCTGGAGAGCTTCACCGAGAGTGAGTTGGACCTGTCAGCGTCTCCTATCACCAGAGGGTGGATGTGCTGGAAGAGCGACTGGTACGGGTTGCCTTCCGAGGTATCCTTCTCGTCCCGCCAGAGCTTGATGACCCTGTTCAGGGCATCCAGGCTGACGCTGACCCGGTTGTTGTCCCTGTCCAGGGGAGAGAGCTTGTGGGTGATGGACGTGTCCACTGCAGTGAGGTAGGCCATGGGCCCCATCACTATCTTGTCCGCCCCGAGGGCTATCATGGTGGCGGCGGAGGCGCATTCCAGCGGTATCAGGGCCACCAGCTCATCGCAGTACATGCGGAGCAGGCTCACGATGCGCAGGCTGGCCTGGCCGTTGCCGCCGTTGGACTTGAGGAAGATATAGAGCCTGTTCCTCTTGCCCGTGCGCTCCAGCATCTGGTAGAAACCCATAACATCATTCCCGCACACACTGCCGTCGGGATTATTCCAGTAGGTGATTAGATCGCCGTCCAGCATGTCGTCTATCTTCTTTATCAGTTCCTGCGTCCTGTCGAAAAGCACAGGAGGCTGCTTCAGCACCGGACCGTCCGTACTTCCTGCGTTCAACTGCTCCTCGGTCATCATGATCCCCTCTCGAAGTCATCGTTTCTGGCCTTACAGAACCGGATAATAGCTTTGGGTAAAAACCTTCGTCAATGAACGAAGCGTGTCCGCCGGCGGCGCGCATGGGTTCCTCCAGAGTACATTTCGTGCTACTGGAGGAATACCATCATATCCGAGGGGCTGTTTGACCCGGCGATGGACGATAACGCTCATGAGTGCATGGAGGGTTTCCGGACATCCGATCGTGATATGGCCGTGATCCTGATTACTGTACTGCCCTAGTCCTGCAACCGGCGGATGCTAATCGTCGGTCCCGAAGGACCAGGGCCGGTTATCCCTGTCCTCGTAGACGCTCTCGTCGTCGGGGGCGTAATGGAGGCCGCTCATCCCGTAGGTTACTTCCGCCCTGAAGGACTCAAGGCGCCGTCCTGCGTGGAATGAGCCCTCGTAGAGGAATTCCACATATCCGATGAAGGGAAGGTTGTCTTCGAAGAAAACCGGGTTCTTCTGCACTATCCAGCGGCAGGCGGCATCCTCGTCGCTCCTCCACGGGACATCCAGCAGGGCGAATTCCTGAAGCTGAGCATCGTATTCTTCGCGTTCGGAGTAGGGGACACGAACCGTGCCGTGGAAGCTCCTTCCCGGTTCCGCGGCCGGGGTCCCGGTCCGGTACTCCCCCTGCTGCAGAACCTGCCATGTGGACCAGTGGGCCATGTCCGGCGAGTACCGTACGTAGACGTCTCCTACATAGGGAGCGGTGACCTGGCCGTTGTCCAGGACTATCTCCTCCACGTCCGGAAGGATGGTGACGCTTATGGAGACAGCGTACGGCGGTCTCCAGGACAGCCCCAGCGGGAGGGGTTCGGTAAGGATCCAGCCGTCGCGGAGAGAAGCAGGGTCGCCGTCCCAGCCAAGGCCGTTCTCCGTGACTGTGATGATGTCAGGCTCGGACCAGGCGGCTTTCGCCCGGGAGTCAGCCTGGTCGGTCAGATCGATCTCAAGCGACCTGAAATCGAGGATCGAGGCATGCGCGGCGCATGCCACCAGTGTCAGGGCGCACAAGGAACAGACCCATGATCGCGATCTCATTTCAGTCCTCCGTCCGGAATCGTACTGAGTGCTTTCTTCAGCTTGTACAACATGATCAGCTGGTATATTCCCTGATCAGAGCCTGCTTACTATCTCGGTCTCGCGCTTCTCTATCATGGCCAGAATCGTATCCGGGTCCGGGGCAGCGAGGAGGTCTTCGATGAACCCGTTGGACCGCAGCATCCTGTTCAGCCTGGCCAGGATGTGCAGGTGCTCGTTGGCCTCGGGGAATATCAGCAGGAAGAACAGAGCCGTGAGCCTTCCGCTCTCCTCTCCGAAGGGGAGGGGATGGGGAGGCCGGAAGAGCATGAGAAGACTATGCTCAACGTAGAGTTCAGCAACGATCAGGGGGTGGGTGAGCGCAACGCCGCACCTGAGTGCCGTGGAGCCTGCTTCCTCCCTTCTTGTGAGCTGGTCCAGAAGTGCCTTCTCATCGAAGACTGCTCCCGTCCGGCAGGCCTCCGAGGATATGGTCCTGAGCATGCTGGAAGCGGTGCCGACTCTGTAGGGCAGGAAGATATGTCCGAAGAGCTTGTCGGTTGCCAGCAGTTCCGAAGGGTCGATACCGATCGTCCGGGCGTTGGAATGCTCCGCGGCGGCCAGCCTGTCCGCTGCTATTCTGCCGAACTCCCTGGTGAGCCAGTCCATTATGTCCGACCGGAGGTAGCACTTCCTCCCCTGGTAAAGGACCGTCTTCAGTCCGGCCCTTTCCACTTCCCTGGAGGCCTCCTTCAGGCTCATGCCAAGGCATCTGGCCGTGTCTGTCAGGGACAGGTACTCTTCCATTCCGCGCCGATCTCTCTCCTCGATGCATCTTGAATGATGCGGCTCTTTCGGGTTTTACTGGAATGATGCAAAGACAATAAGATTCCGCGGACGATCCGTCAAAGTGGTTTTCTGAGTGCTTCGGGAACGCCAGGGAGTCCTTGAGATGGAACATCGTTCACCGCATCCTCACCTGCGCAGCCTGTTGATAGGATCGTTTTTCTAACCTTATGTCACACTCTTGACTACAGGTTTCCAGAAACATACATTTCACAAAACACTCAACTCTAAGGGGTATTCATGAGAATCTTACCGATTGTTCTGCTGGCAGCGGCGGCAGTGTGTATGGCGGACCCTGTCCTGGACCGTACTCTCGATTCACCCGATGGTGACATCACCGGACTTGGGTTCGGAGAGGATTACCTCTGGGCGCTGGACAGGACATCTGAGACCGTCTACAAGCTTGATCCGGTGACGGGTTCAGTTTCCGGCTCCTGGGTTGTGAGTCAGACCGGGACCAGGATCCCCACCGGTCTCACATACCTTAACGGCTACGTGTACGTGTGCGCCGGAACGGCAACCGGCACCGCGGCCTATGGTTACAGGTACTCTTCAGTAGGGAGTTACGTAAGCAGCTTCTCGCTGGACTGTTGAGGCAGCGATCTGGACCAGGAGGTTTCTGGTCTAGCATCAAACGGTACTTATCTATACGGCGCCGGAGTAGATACCTACACTCTCAACGAGACAGTGGAGAGGTACAGTTACACAGGATCGATCCAGTCCGGGCCCTATCTCTTCCAGCCCATCGGTCTGCCGGTATTCTATGACATTGGCTACAGCGACGGTGAGATATGGTTCGCCTGCGATGATTCCGATTCGCCCATAAAAGCCTTCAGCACCACCGGAGCACTTACCGGTTACGTCATGGACACCGTGGTCCCCGCGGCTCACGGCCTGTGCTTCGAGGATTCCCGCTTCCTTTGGGCAAGCGACATCTACACCGACAAGCTCTATAGGATTGACCTCAATCCCACCGGGATAGCCGGGGGTGAGGTCCAGGCCGGACTCTCGCTATCCTGCAGCATGAACCCATTCTACACCATTGTCACAGTCTCGGGAGAGGGTTTCTCCCCGGACGCGATTTTGGAGGTGTTCGATCTCTCCGGACGATTGGTGCTCAGCGTACCATTCAATGGGTACTTCAACTGGTCCGGCAGCAGCGAGGCCGGTGACCAGGTCGCATCGGGCGCCTACATCGTAGTGGTAAGGGACGGCAGCCATCAGGAGAACCTGAGGTTGGTTCGTCTCTGATCTGACCGGATCCAGCACTTTCAGCGTATTCAGTCCCGGCCTCTCAGGGGAGGGGTCGGGACCGCTCATCTTCTTGACAGACGCGATTCAACTGCTGTATGCTCAAGGTGTGATAGTGTTGAGTGAGAACTGATTAAGCAGCTTTAATTCATACTAGTACACTATACAATAATGCCCAGATCTCCATGGGTGAGAAGGAGCCGCCATGAAAGGATATCCTGTGATCCTGGTTCTCGTCCTGCTGCCCGCAGTGCTGCTGGGAGACAGCATGTTAGTGAACATCCCGCTGGATCCTTCACAGCTGTCCATTGCTGACAGGGGGGTCTGCACCAGCGTGACTCATTCCCGGGGATACACCACCTACAGCCCTGGTGTCCCAAGCCTTCCCATACTCCCGGTGGAGGTGGCTCTGCCCACAGGATGCAGGGCAACGGGCCTGCAGATCGTGGACGCCGTTTACTCCAGCGTGGACGGATCGCATTACATCACTCCATCTTCCGGATGCTTCCCGGTCTCAAGGCCGGAGCTTGCGGTACCGTCGGAGCCCGATGCACACATTTACTCCCGAGATGCGTTCTATCCAGCCGCAACCGCCCAGCTGAGCAGCTCAGGTGTTCTCTGGGGCATTCCGGTCGCCTACATGACCGTATTCCCGGCCAGATGGAACCCTGTCACAGGGGAGCTGGAAGTCCTCTGCGACCTAACTGTTGAGGTGGAGTACCAGTCGGACCCCTCGACAAGACTGGTAAGCAGGCGCACGGAAGCAAGTGAGCAGAGGGCCATGGACATCGTACGCGGCGTTGTGGTCAACCCCGGGGGCGTTTCCCATTCCGGTGCTGTGATGGTGGAGCCCAGGGAACTGGAGTACGGCCAGTACGTCATCGTCACCTGCCCCGAATACGAGGATGTATTCAACGATCTTGCCATGTGGAAGACGGCCAAGGGGATTCCCACGAGCGTCTACTCCACGGGATGGGTGCAGGCGAACTACAGCTTCTGGGACCTTCAGCAGGATATAAGGGCCTTCCTGACCGACTGCCGCGACCAGGGCACCGATTACGTGCTCATCGCCGGGGACGATGACAGGGTCGAGTGCCGGGATGCCCATATGACCGCATGCGGATATGTCGAGGACGCCCCGTGCGACCTGTACTTCTCCGATATAAACGACACACAGCCGGGCGCCGACCGCTGGGACATCAACTTCAACCACGTATGGGGAGAAGAGGCCGACAGCATAGACTACCATCCGGACCTCTGGGTGGGCAGGGCCAGCGTGAACTCCATGGCGGAAGCCGAACTCTGGGTCCAGAAGGTGCTCTTCTACGAGCACATGACGGGATGGTCGGGGCTGGACTATTTTGATACAGCCCCTGTGGAGATGCGCATGGGGCACAGCACCGAGCTCCTTTTCTCACCGGATTACTACGGCGCCGCCAGCGCCGAGATGATATCGGCCTGGGTCCCTGCGGAGTGGGGAATAGAGAAGTGCTACCAGCTCACGGGGAACAACAGCTACACCATTACCAACGACATGTTCAACGCGGGGCCGCATCATGTTTACGTGGCGGCCCACGGAAGTCCCACCAGCTTCTCGGTGCCGGGAGGCAGCTATTCCACCGGTGACGTGATGAACCTCACCAACATCTCGGTCGGGAACAGCGTAGCGATCCTGAACGGCATCTGCTGTTCCACCGGGCACCTGGACGGGTACGAGAGCTTCTCGGACGCCTGGCAGGCCAGCCCCAACGGCGGAGGGTTCGTGGCCATGAACGCCAGGGAGGGCTGGGGCCACTACGGGGACCCCGGCATGGGACCCAGCGAGCGTATCTGCGAGCAGTTCTACTACCAGTATCTGATGGACGGCTGCTACGAGCTGGGGGTAGCCCACCTTACCGCTATGGACTACTTCACTCCGCCCTCCGCATTTGCCGACAGCTTCCAGCTTCAGGGCAGCGAGGTGGAGACACTGGACTGGTGCCTCAAGACCTACAACCTGTTCGGCGACCCTGAACTTCCCATGTGGACCCAGGAGGCCATGGACCTCTCAGTGAGCCACACGGCCGGTATAAGCGAGGCCGGCATCATAGAGGTGGATGTCCAGAGCGGCGGCAGTCCTCTTGAGAACGCACGGGTCTGCCTGCAGAAAGGGGACTGGAAGACGGGGGACATCTACGAGGTTGATTACACCGACGCGTCCGGTTCCGCTTCCATCTACGTGAACCCCGAATCCGTCGGGACGATCGACATCCATGTGTGGGCCCACAATCACGATACATACATCGGGACCATAGATGTCACCGGTACAGGGGTTTCCGGGGATCCGGGAGCGGTATGCAGCTACGGCCTGAGTCCTGTATCACCCAGCCCCGCCATGAACAGCGCCACGGTCAGGTTCAGTCTTGCCCAGGCGGGTCATGCCCGTGTGGACGTGTTCGACCTGTCCGGAAGGGCGGTGGCAACCCTGGCAAGCGAGGAGCTGGCCGCTGGCTCCCACAGTCTCGTATGGAACCTCCTTGACGGCTCGGGCAGGCCCGTTCCCTCCGGGCTCTATCATGTGAGGGTATCGTCAGGGTCCTTCTGTGAATCGGCGAGCCTGGTCGTCATCAGGTAGACCAGGTGGAATCCAGGGACCGGGGAGCGAGAGATCGCTCCCCGGTCCTTCTTGTCACTGTCGCTTCATATCCGTCCAGTAGCCGCTGTAGCCGATCAGGCTGAAAGTGCCGTCGGGGGAGATGGTCAGAACACCGTTCCTTTCAAGAGTGCCCCCGTCCTTCGCGCTCTTCGCTTCCATGCTTATCTCCATCCCGTCCGGTGATACCGAGAGGATCTCCACCCTGTCGTCGTCCTGGTTGGCCACCACGAAGGTCTCGCCCCTGTCGTTCGCGGCCGGTCTTCCGGTCGTGTAATTGCAGGGCAACTCTTCTATGAGGTAGACCTTTCTTCCATTGGGGTCCAGCTTCAGAAGGGTTTTGAAATTCAGCATGTACAGGGAGCCGTCGGGACCCACGGTCAGCCGGATTTCGAACTCCCTGGTACCGGTGGGGTAGCTGGGAGTCCTGTCGAACTCAGCCGGGTCAGCGTTCCTGCTGAAGAGCCTCTTCACTTTCTGGAAGAACGTGAAACGCATCTTAGCCTCGTCCCAGAGCTCCAGGAGGTTGCCCTCCAGGTCGAACCTCTGGAACAGCATGTAGTGGCCCCAGGTATCGGTGCTGTCGCAGTCCCTGTAGAGAAAGAGGGTATCGTCGGGTAATGCGGCGAAATCGTAGCACCCCTTCATGCTGAAGTACCTCTCACGGGACTCTGCCGGATTCTCCGGCTCATCCAGCACCTTCAGGGTTCTACCATCGGTCATGGAGATGACGAAGAGCTTCGACCTGTCGCCCGTGGCCACAAGAAGGCGGTGGCCGCCGGCAACGGCAAGCTTCGGCTCGCCGCGGGACGTTGTCGGTTCTATGTTCAGGTCGGTCCTCTTCCATCTGAGGGTCCTGTCCGGCTTCGTGCTTACCACCATGGTCGTGTCGATCATCCCGGGCTCGACTATCATGTAGAAGTTGCCCTCCTCGTCCCGGACGGCATCCCATATCTCCCTCTCCCACTCCAGGGGTCTCCGCATCTCGTCGAAGAGCAGATACCACCTTCTGGTAGTCTTCACCGGATGCAGAGCGAACCACAGGTCATCGGGCAGGTAGACCTGTGTATTGCAGAAAGTGCAAGTGGTGGTCCTGTTCTTTCCGTCCAGCATCAGGCTTCCGCCGCAGCTCGGGCACTGGAAGGCCACGGGCCCCTTTGTGCTTTCCGTGACGGCTGTCCCTTCCCGAGCTCCCGGGAACAGCGAAGCATCCTCTCCGATAATCGCCACCACTCCCCTGAACTCCTCCGAATACATCTCCGGCAGGGGACGTATTGCCGTGGGTGCCCCTGAGACGGGATGACGGATGGTCTCTTCCCCGAGGCTGCTGAGAAGTACCTCTTCCTCAATTGTTACTTTGGTGCCGTCGTACCTTGGGAATTGCCTTCCGTATGTGATCCTGAAACTGCAGGTGCCGAGAATGGTCATCCTGCTGCCCTGGTCCTCCTCGTAGGAAGGGGCGCTCCTGAGAGCCTCTTCCAGAAGCGAGGACCAGTTCTCGGGCGACAGCTTGATCTCGTTACCACAGGCATTGCACCTGAGGGTCGGAACCATGGCGTTTATGGGAACGAAACTCTCGCAGCCGGGGCAGGTTAGTCCGGCCTCGATGCAGATACCTATCATGGATCCCCTCCTGGAATAAGAAAACCGTTCCGGAACAAGTATACTCCTGCGCGCATGGATGGTACAGCTGCGGGGGATCCATTGACCCGGACCGGATCCAGTGGCATACCTGCGCCTGATTCTGTTATCTTAATCGGGATATGCACCGGTGAGCCTTTTGGCCTGGAGACCGTATGAGCGACGAACAGAGCTTTTCGATAATAGGGATAGACTGCGCCACGCAGCCCGCCAGGACAGGCCTGGTATGCGCCAGGTACCACAACCGCAAGATAGACCTTGTCTCCAATATCAATGCGGGGGACATAGAGGCGTACAGCCCTTTACCGGATTACAGGTGGTACCCGCTGGCCAAGCAGTGCCAGGACTGGATACGTGATGATGACAGGGTCCTGTTCTGCATGGACTCTCCCCTGGGATGGCCCAACACGATGAGGGAGGTCCTTCCGCGGCACAATGCAGGGGAGCTGCTCGGGGTTGAGGCCAAGGACCTGTTCAACAGGTCCACTGACCTGTTCGTTGACGAGACCATCCAGAGGAGGCCCCTCGAGATCGGCGCGAATCTCATCGCAAGGACCGCGGCTGCTGCCCTGGAGCTGCTCTCTACCCTCAGGGTGCTGCTTCGCATGGACCTGCCGCTGCTGTGGCAGCAGGGTCCGCCGGAGAAATCCGGCGTCATCGAGGTCTACCCGGTGGCCACCATAATAGGACGGATAGGGACCGGGACCAAGCTGAACTTCAAGACGAAGAGCGACATCCTCCTTCCCATACTGGAGATGGACTTCGGGCTCGAGTCCATCGACCTGCTGGCCAACTCCGACGACCACATGCTGGACGCTGCCATGTGCGTACTGGCCGGGGCCGATTTCATCGAGAAGCGGTGTCACCAGCCCCCGGACCTGGAAGCCGTGAAGCGGGAAGGCTGGATATGGTTCTCAAGCTGAGTAGAATCTTCGATACGGTCAAATTGACTCCTTCGATCATTTGATGCTATTTTTAAACATGTATAGAGAACGCAAGAAGCTGTACCTTCTGAGATAGTCATTTCATGACTCTGAATAAGGGAGTATCATGAAGATATTGTGCTGTTCGATCCTGTTCGTTTCACTCCTCATGGCCGGAGAGGTCGAGGAGATCAGGGATTACTACAACGAGATCAAGGGGAGTCTGGATAACGGGGAGTGCGGTCTCTACAGGACCGAAGTGATGATCAACTCGGAGTACCTTCCCTATCCCGCGCTGGGCAACTACCAGGAGCGGATAGACTTCTACTGGAGGAGCGAGGCCGGTTACAGCAGGCTGATCCTCGTGACGTGGTCCGCGGAGTATGCAGCTTATAACGAGTACGGTGAGATCCTGTACAAGGTGGATGAGGTCTACGAGGGCGACGAGGAGGAAGTGGTCTTCCAGTTCGTGTCATACGACAACTGCGACGAGTACGGGACCGAGATCCGCTGGTGGTTCGACGGCGGCAGGGTTATCGATTCGCAGGGAAGGACGAATTCGCCGGAGGGTGTTGTGGAATTCGTTCCGGACCCTGAGGAGGAGACGGAGTACGGCCATGATCATGAGGAACTGCTGGAGATGTTCTACTCGGTACATTTCTGACATCCTGCTGCTTTTCGAGAGAGGATGGGTCATGAAGCGCTGTGCATGCCTGATCCTGCTCCGTGCTCGTTTCCCGGTCCGGCTTTCGGAATAGAACCCCGCCGCTGATTGTACAGTACTGGAACAGTTACTCTGAAGGAGGGTGAAATGAATTCTTATGCGATCAGATTGCTCATGGTGCTTGCGGCAGCGGTCTTCATCGGCGGATGCGGCGGGGAAGAGACGGCAGAGTACTACGGCAGCATCAGCGTGACCGGGACAGGCACAGCCTACGGCGAAGCCGACGTTGCCTCCATCGTCTTCGGAGTGGACCTCATCGAGGACGATCCGGGGGCAGCCGTCGACAACGCCGCGGTAATGATGGACGATGCCTTTGCCGCCGCGGCGGAAATGGGCATTGCTGAGTCGGACATGAAAACGACTTCCTACAGTCTGTGGGCCGAGGAGCAGTACGACTACGGCACCTATACCTATTCCGGCAAGGTCATGTACCACGTAACGCACTATGCGCAGGTGGACGTCAGGGACCTGGAAAATGTGGGACAGGTGTTGTCGGCCCTGGTCGGTTCAGGTTCCAACTCGATACAGGGAGTGAGCTTCAGGGTGGAGGACAGCCAGACACTGATGGACCAGGCGAGGACTATGGCGGTTGCAGACGCAAGACGCAAGGCTGAACAGCTGGCTACGGAACTTGGCATGGAAGTCGGCGACGCCACTTATGTAAGCGAATGGGTCGATTACTACCCCATGAGCAGGGGTATGGTTTTCGAGGCTGACGCCGCTACCTCGATCTCCGCCCCGTCCATATCTCCCGGAGCCCAGTCCGTGTCCCTGAGCGTGCAGGTGACCTTCGAGCTGCAGCAGCCCTAGACGGCCGGACCTGATTATATTCCCTCCGGTGATGCGGTATGCAGAATGCTGTAACCCGAACATCGGAGGGAATTCAATTGGCCAATTCCTGGGATCATGTAGTGGGCACGGGACCCTACGAAAGAACACTTCGCAGGGCGGAGGAGCATGCCCGGAAGAACGGATGGACCCTGAACCCGGATATTGAGAGAGTGCAGAAGGTGGTCGGCCTGATGACCATGAACCACACTTCCGCCGGGGAGTACTTCTGCCCATGCAAGCAGAGCCATCCGTTGGACATCGGACAGGATACCGTGTGCCCGTGTCCGGAGATGAACATTGAGATCGCGGAGGACGGGTACTGCTTCTGCAGGCTCTTCTATAAGATCCAACAGAGCTGATCACTATTGCCACTTCCGGCCGCAGCACCGATATTGGCACCGTAGTTGCAATTACCTTGCAGCGGATCCATTCGAGCTGGAATGATGGGGGTTGTTCGATGAAGAAAAGGCTGATTACGAAGGTTGCAGGAATTCTGCCTGTCCTCTTACTAATGGTTATTGCAGCCGGCGCAGCAGGAGGCACTGATACGGATGATGCCGTCCTTGTTGTTCTCTGCGAACTGACAGGGGAGGATCCCGGGACGTATCAGGTGACCGATGTCCTGGAGCAGTGGCTGAATACGCTTTACAGCGATTACGGCAATGTCACCGTCGAGAGGTCGGATCAGTCCTTCCCCTTTGATGAGTCGGATTATTCCTGGGGGGCGGCCCAGGCACAGGCCGAGGGTATTATCAGGGAAGCGGATCTGGTACTATGGGGCGCGTATATGGTGGATGGCACAAGGATCAGGATTGCCCTTGTCTCTCAGCTCACTTACACGATCTTCCTCGATCCCGAACTTGGCTCGGTTCCCAGCATCTTCACCAGGGAAGAGGCTTTTAATATCTCCGACATTGCCCCGACGGACGATCCGCCGCATCTGTTTGCCCTCAAAGCCTACAAGTGGCTTGCATGGGTGTACAGTTCCCGCGGCGAGTATGACATCTGTCTGTCACTTCTGAATAGAGCCCTTGCGATATCGGACATGTCCTGGAGCGTTGATGTGGCTTCACTTCTCGCGGACAGGGCGGAACTGTACCTCAGGTTCTTCGATGAACCGGAACTTGCACTGAATGACATCAATGCCGCCATCGAGCTGGAACCGGATTTCAGTTCACTGCGTTCGATGAAGGACCAGATCCTCGCCAGACTGGAGAGCGGGACTGCGGTTACTTTCTCTGAAAACAATGAGACAGGTTCTCAGTTGGATTCGATGGAATACTACTATACAAGGGCCGTGGCCCTTGACCTGGCCGAGAGGTATGAGGAAGCTCTCGATTATTATGACCGGACCATTGCCTGCGGCGGCGAGGATCAGGGGATGCACTCTGTATACGTAGACAGGGCGATGTGCAACACCTATCTTGGAAACATCGATGCTGCCGTCGCTGACATCCAGAAGGCGCTGGAACTGGATCCGAACGATGCCTGGGCTTATGCCAGGCTGGCGGAAATAGACGAGATCAGAGGAGACTTCACTTCCTGTCTCGAGAACCTGAATGCCGGTATTGCAGTGGATCCATATAACAGGTACCTGTTCGGCAACAGGGCGAGGGTGAATTACCACTTGGGGAATGCCGAGGCAGCAAGGATCGATGCACTGACATCCATAGACCTGTATCCTGCGGATCCGGACATGTACAACCTTCTCGGGACCATCTATGCGGAGGAGGGATCCTTTGACATGGCCATCGAATCGTATTCCGAAGCCATTGCCCTGGCGGAACTTCGCGGTGAGATCGCAGTCTACATCACTAACAGAGGAGCATGCCACAGCGAACTCGGCGAGTACGAGGAGGCCCTGTCCGATCTTGATGATGCGATAACGTACGACCCGTACTATACGAAGGCCTATCTGTTCAGGGGCGTGCTCAACTATGCGCTGGGGGATCATGCAGACGCCGCATGGGACTTCAGGAAGGTTCTCGAGCTGACTGATGACCCTCAGTTGAGTGCTGATGCCCAGTGGTACCTGGACGACATGGGCTTCTGACGGACGATCTACTCCACGGGATCAGTTGCCTTATCACCGATCCAAATGCTTAAAGTCAATGGGGTCGGATCTGATAAATTAGCATTTTGAAGAATGGATCCGGGGGCTGCTCAGGTGATCAACCGTAAGTACGAGACATGGAACCCCGTGACCGGCTGCAGCCCGGTGAGCGAAGGCTGCGAGCACTGCTATGCTCGGGGGATCGCGCTGCGCCTCAGGGATATGGGAGTAGCCAAGTACAGCGAAGGATTCAGTGTAACGGTCCATGATGATGTCCTGGAGAAACCCCTGCAATGGAGGGATCCAAGGATCGTCTTCGTAACTTCCATGGGAGACTTGATGCACCCTGAGGTGCCTCTGGATTTCATAATCCGGGTCTTCGATGTCATGAGACGGTGCGTCATGCACCAGTTCCAGCTGCTTTCCAAGCGGCCGGAGAGGATGGCCGAACTGTGCAGGATCATTGACTGGCCTGCCAATGTGTGGGCCGGCACCACGGTGGAGAACAGGTCCTGTTACTCCAGGCTCGACCATCTCAGAAGGGTGGATGCCGTGATCCGCTTCATATCCTTCGAGCCCCTTCTCGGGGACGTCAGCGACGTCGACCTGACAGGTATCCGCTGGGCCGCCGTGGGAGGCGAATCAGGCCCGGAGGCCAGACCCATGAGGATAGAATGGGCCAGGGGGATCAGGGACAGGTGCGTGAAGGAGGGGGTCGCCTTCTACTTCAAGCAGTGGGGCGGCAGGCACCATTCGTCAGGCGGCAGGACCCTGGACGGGAGAACATGGGACCAGAGCCCCGACCCCTCCGGACAGATGCGTCTGGGTCTCTGAACGCGAAAATGTCCCATTTTCAGGTCCGGCACCAGAGGTTGTCAATTACATCGGAGGGATTATATTTCCTTCGGAACTCGTGCAGCTGCTTCAGTTGCATCGAAGTAACATCAACCGCCGATTCTCAGGTCGGCACAGTCGAAAGGAGGTAACATGAGCAATTTAATTAACCGGCAGGGGTGTCGGGCTACCTAGCCTCCTTACTTGAAGCTCTTCGAGCTTCGAGATCTTCCAGAAACATCGTAGCAGGACGGCAGGGGAAACCGAGCAGCGCCTGAGAAGCGTTGTACCCAAAGGCTGGGTGCCCCTGCCGGTTTTCTATTTCCATTTTGCATCAGAATATCGTCCGCCGCCCGGTGAAGGTTGCAGATCGCGGGCAGGCGGCTCAAAGGAGGGGATATGGATCCTATCGTTTTTCGAGACCTTCGTGATTCTGACATAGACGGTGTCGTGCGCATGTGGAAGGAGAGCCTGAGCGGCTGGCCGCCGGGTTTCTTCGGAGGATCGGAGATGAGCGCCGATACCGTAAGGCGGGAGGAGAAGAGTTCGGGAAGGCTCTTCACGGTCCTGGCCCTCGACGGGGACAGGGTAGTGGGCTACTGCATGACCAGCCCCTACGGCGGGGAGCCGGAAGCCTCCTATGTAAACCTGATAAACGTGGTGCCCGACATGCACGGCAGGGGAATAGGCAAAGCCCTTCTTCTGGATGCCGTGGGAAGGTCCGCACAGCTGGGTCTGTACAGGATAGACCTCCACACTTGGCCGGCCAACATGAAGGCCGTGCCCCTGTACAAGAAAGCGGGTTTCTTCTGGGTGCCCGATACCAACGTCTACATGCAGAACTACATGCCCTGCCTCCTTGGAAGGCCGGAGTTCATGGAGTTCCTTGACGGTGATGACTGGTACAGGTGCTTCCGGCGGGAGCTGCTGGTCGAGCAGGACATGCAGAGGACCGATTCCGGCAGGGAGGTCTTCACCTACTGGTTCAGAAGGGAGGACCGCGAGTTCCTGGCGGAGTTCGACAGGAGCGGGAGGATACTCTCCCGGATGGAGTACCCGGGTTTCAGGGCCAGACTGGAGGTTGATTCCGGCAGGGAGTACTTCGTCGGCAGGCGGTACACTGCCAGGCTCACGGGCTTCGGCTATGACTCCGGCAGTGTCGGCGTCTCCTGCGGCGAGTCCATGGAGTGCGCATCTAATGGGGATGGAACCCATACTGTGGAACCGAGGCCGGTCAGGATGGGAAGGAACCCCTACGAACCGGCGGACAGGATGACCGTGAGACTGCCTGGATCGGCGCCGGAACTGGGCCTTGGGATCTGCGGCGTGGAGGAAGTTGCTCTGGAGTCTCCTCCCCTGTGTTACCTGGCACCCGGGACCGAAGAGGTCCGGCTGGACCTCAAGAAGCTCTCCGATGCGCCGTCGGTAAGCCTCAGCTGGTCCGTGAACGGCGTGTCCGGCAAGAGAGACCTGGACCTGTCCCCCTCTGTCTTTCAGAGCTGCACTCTCCCGCTTCCGGAATTAAAGGAAGGGATCCATTCCCTGACCCTTCGTTTCGGGGAATCGGCCTACCCGGAGACAGTGGTGCTGGCGATCGGGTCCCGTAGCGTCAGCCCCGTTGTGATAGATACCAGGAGAGCAGCCGTGATACTGGGAGGATCCATCGCCCTCACCGTTTCTAGAAAGGGAGGGAGCACCCTGATCTGGAGACAGGGAATGGACGGAAGGCCCAGAAGGCTCGGAAGTTTCTTCATAGGTGCCGGGCCGCCGGTTGTCTGGAACTCCGACCTTCCCAAGCAGACCTACCAGCTGGAGCTCGGGGAGAACGAGGTTTCCGGATGGACGGACTGGCCGTCGAGACCGGGAATGGTCCATCGGATCCGGGTCAGACTGGACAGGGCCGGGTTCATCGAGTCCAGCGCCTCGGTGGAGAACGGTTCTGAAGTCACAAGGGCGGTTCATTTCAGGGCCAGGAGCAGCTGGTCCGAGGAGCTTGACCCGAAGACGGACATCCTCCCGATGCCTGAGGGCATCGTTGCAGAGCAGAGGGTGTACAACCAGCTGCCCGACTGGTCGGAGGACCTCTCCAGCTCGACATCAGGCCTGGCAGCTCCCTGGCTGGGGGTCACGGGAGGAGACGTCTCCATGATGAACTACTTCCCGGTGTGGACCGAGCTGGAGTACGACATGCCCGGAACACCTGAGGAGGATGTCGCGCCGGGCGCTGTCCTGGAGTCCCCGACTCTCAGGGTACTCGTGGTCGACGGAGGCATGGAGAACCTGTTCGCACAGGCCGCAAGACTGGGCTGGGAGATGGGCGATACCGGGAAGAAGGTTCCCTTCTTCCTGCACGACCTGGAGCCTGTCATGGCGTCAGGAACCGAGGTCAGCCTGACCCACCCTCTCCACGGGGAGAGAGAAGGCAGCATCATCCTGGACGGAATGGATATAGCTTCAGGATCTGTAAGGTCCGGGAGATCCATAAGCGGTAAGCTCGATGGCCGAGGAAGGGTGGACGCGGGTCTGTCCCTGGCTAAGCGGAACCTGCTGATCCCCGTGTTCCTGGTGGATCCTTCGGAGAAGGCGGAACTGACCCGTGAGACTTCCGGAGAGCTCACGCTTGAGAACCACAGGATAAGGGCTGTCATAGACCCCGGGAGCTGCGGCCATGTCCACTCACTGAAGCTGGACGGTGTGGAGTACCTTACCTCGGCACATCCTGAACCGTCGGAGTTCTGCTGGGAGAAGCCGTGGTTCGGGGGGATCTGCCCCAGGATTTCGGGCAGCAGGCAGCACCCTTACCTGCTGGAGAAGGATATCCCATCGGTGGAGGAGTTCGAGCATGCCCGGGGAGGTCTTGTGGAAAAAGGCTGGAGGCTTTCCTGGAAGATCGACCACAAGGATTTCGGTTCCCTGGGACTCACATGGGAAGTCTCGCTCATTCCCGGTGTTCCCGTACTCCGGACGGTCCTTGGTGCAGACGCCTCCCAGGGGGGTTACCATCGAGGCGAACTCGACTTCAGGGGTTTCCTGCAGCCTGGAGGAAGTATCGAGGACTCCGTACTGACCTGCCAGAGATTCCCCAACCTGGCGCAGGGCAGGGATCACGCCGGCTCATGGACGGGAATGGGTGAATGGGCCAGGGTCAGCAGGGGAGAGTCATTCGTGGAAGCCTATTCGCTGAAGGATGGCGTCTTCTTCTGCGAGGACTACGGGAAGCACGGGTGTCACCTGTCCGTCTTCAGCACACACGACAGGAAGAGGACACTGGAGATGCTGTGGCTCTTCGGTGCCGGGTCCGGGGACGATTCTCTGGCCCGCACTTTCAGGAGGCACAGATAGACTGACCCTGAACGGCAGAGATGCAGAACATGATCAGGGGCCGTCAGGTTTGCCTGATGAGAACTCCGGGAATCGTACCGACTGTCCGGTGCCTGAAGTTCTGG
>CAZXEF010000012.1:0-28215 GCA_964639605.1 uncultured bacterium
ATGGGCCTCGACTGGTCAGATGATGAGGCCGAGCACGTTCATGGAACCGGCCCCGAGATGTTCGACATGATCCTGGCAAGGGAAGCCGCCTGCCCTCCGGGTGGCGAGTTCAGGTATGTGAACGCGGACGTGAACCTCCTGTCGGGGATAATTCTCCAGGCAACCGGATCGTTCCCGGACGAGTTTGCTCGGGAGGCGCTGTTCGATCCTCTGGGTATCGAGGTCTGGGACTGGGATTACGGTGAGACGGAAGGTCACCGGATGATGGACGGTTCACTGCAGCTGAGGCCCAGGGACATGGGCAGGATCGGTCTTCTTGTCCTGGAGCAGGGGCTGTGGGAGGGCGAGAGGGTCATCTCGGAGGAATGGATATCCGAATCGACAGAACCGCACTTACCCGTGGACGACCTTTTCAGCTACGGTTACCTGTGGTGGCTTACGTCGATACCGGCGGAAGGCGAAGAGATGAGGATGATACTGGCCAGCGGATGGGGCAGCCAGTTCATAGCCGTGATACCTGAAGCGGACGTCGTCCTGGTCACCACCGGTGGCAACGATGACAACGGCAGGAACTGGCATGTCCTCAGGCTTGTCCGGGAAGTCCTGTTCCAGGGTCCTGAAGCCGGCTCTCCCTTATGACCGGCGGGTAAGAAAAGGGGCATGCGAAGGCATGCCCCCTCTCCCTGAACTGATCCGCCGTCAGCGCGTTACTATCATCCTTGTCGTGACCGAACCGTCAACCGTTGTCAGCCTGGCGAAGTACATTCCGGGTGCCAGGACGGAAGTGTCTACGGTGACGCTGTTCTCTCCCTGGTCCATCATTCCCTCGGCCACCGCAAGTACTCGCCTGCCCGTTATATCGTACAGGGCCAGTTCCACAACCTGCTGTGAGGAAAGGGTGAAGGAAACGGCCGCGAAACCGACGGCCGGGTTGGGAGCTACGGACAGGGCTGTGGCACTCTGACTTCCCGATCCGTGCTCCCCTATGCCGGTCCCGTTGTACGAGCGCCATGCGGCCCCGCCGTCGGTGCCTGCGTAGAGGTAGTCCGAGGATTCAGCAAGACAGGCAACATCGGGATGCCCGAGGTCGCTGCCCACCTGTACCGGTGCGCCTGTCCAGTCCTCCCAGAGCCATACGCCCTGGTTGACGGTGGCTATCAGAAGGCCGTCGAAGAGTGTGGACTCCATAAGGTCGTTAGCACCGGAGAAAGCTGTGGTTACCTTCGCCCATGTGGCTCCGGCGTCGCTGGAGGAGTAGAGGCCGCTGGACGAAGCGGCTGCTATCAGGTTGCCGTTGTCCGGGCATATGGCCATGCCGTAGGGTGTTCCAGTGTAGCCGGAAGCTGCTGTCCCGGTCCAGGAAGTCCCACCGTTCAGCGTATAGTATAGCCTGTAGCTTCCATTCTCGTAGCCAAGGCAGAATACCCTGTCGGGATCGCCTGGATCTACCGCTATCGTCCTGATGTAGCCGTAATTGGTGCCTGCGTACAGTTCGTGTCTTGTCCAGGTGGCTCCGGCGTCATGGGAGACCGATGCTACACCCATGTAATTGGGTGATAAGTACTTGTAGCCGCAGCTCCAGAGGGTCTGATCGTGCTGGTGCACCATGTCGTAACCGTCTCCGTAGTAGGAATCCATCATTGTCCAGACGGAACCTCCGTCTGTGCTCCTGTAGAGCTCTGCGTTGCCTCAACCACTTCCTTCCAGGGCAAGGATGGTGTTTGACCCGACGGCCTCAAGGGCGCAGAAGTCACCGCAGGTCAGTGGTGTGGTCACTTCCTGCCAGGTTATGGTCGGACCGTCCTGCGCCTTCCAGAGGCCCATGGATTCCATGTTCATGAATATCCAGCCGTTCACTTCCTCCATGGCAAGGGCCCTGCCCATGGTCAGGCCGGAGTTCTGGCAGGTCCAGGTTTGCCCGCCGTTCGAGCTGATGAAGAAACCGGCTGTGCTTCCGGTATACACGATGGAGCTGTTCACGGCGTCAGGTTCTATCCAGTCTATGTTGTCCCCGGACAGGCCCGCGGTGACCGTTGTCCAGCTCTGGCCCGCATTGGTGCTCCTGTAAATTCGGCTCATGCCTCCGCTGAACACCATGTTCGGGTTCACGTCGCTGAAGGTAAGGTCGTAGCTGTAGGTGGGACTGCCAACGTTCGTCCAGCTGGAGCCGCCGTCCGTGGACCTGAAGACGCTGATCAGGTCACCTACGAGAATTATGGAAGGGTTGACGGGGTGGAAATCGACGCCGTTGAAGTAATACCCGGCGGCGGAAGGTGTTACGTCAGCGAAAGAGGCTCCTCCGTCCACCGACTTGAAAAGGTAGGGTGTGTACCCGCTGTTGTACTCGTATCCACCCACCAGGAGCTGGCCAGGGTCTGACTCCGATACGGCCACGCATCTTCCGTACGAGGTATTCACGGTATTCACCAGGGTCGTATACGACCAGCTGGCGCCGCAGTCGGTGGAGCTGAAGAAGGACATGTTCCAGCTTGTACCGTCGTACTTGTACCCTGCGGCGTACACTTTGCTGCCCTCAGTCGGATGAGGCTCGCCATCCCAGAAGATGGTATTGGACATGTAAGTGTCATTCCAGGTATAGCCTCCGTCGGCGGAGGTCCAGGTGCGGCTTGAGCCGAACACCACCAGAGAGCCGTCAGCGGTCATGACCATGTCGTACGGGTAGCAGTTGGGGACCTCGGATATGTTCTCCCAGCTTCCTCCTCCGTCCTGCGAACGGATCACCTGGGACGGATAGGAGCCGGACAGGGCGAAGAGTACGCTTGTGTCCTGGGTGGACTGCAGGATGGCTCTGACCTCGCCTCCCTCTGGTCCTATGGACTCCCACGGCCCGTAGGCCAGGAGCGATGCCATGATCAGCGTGGCGATATTCATCATGTCCCTTCCGTGATACATTACTATTATGATATGGAATACAAATACAATTCCATCGAACCCATGTAAATACCTCTGTCAGTCTTTTTCCAATGGTTCAAATCACGGGTGATGATCGGATGCGACTCTACCGGTGCAGTAACCGGAGGGTTATTATGTTACCCTGCCGATACTGTCCGGAAAGGGTGAACCATGCGAAGAGCAATACCAGGAGCTGTCCTGTGCCTCATGCTCCTTCTCGCCGCAGGATGCGGGCCCGGTCCCTCGCGATTGAACGTGGTGCTCATCATCATCGATACGCTCAGGGCGGATCACCTCGGTTGCTACGGATACGGCAGGGACACATCTCCCTCCATGGACAGTCTGGCGGCAACAGGCACTATCTGGTCATCGGTCACAAGCCAGTCCACATGGACGCTGCCCTCCATCGCCTCGATATACACGGGTCTCTCCGTGAGGTCCCACGGCGTGTGCATGACCCGCGACTGGATGACCTGGGGGATGGACCCCGACATGCCCACCCTGGTCACCGTACTGGCTTCAAATGGCTATTCCACAGGAGGTTTCGTCAACGTATACCTGATCTCGGAGCGGCTCGGGTTCCACAGGGGCTTCCAGACCTTCTACGTGAACTACATGGGACACGGGATGGCCGGTGAGACAGTGGACGAATTCCTGCGCTGGAGGGATTGCGATGATTCGGACAGACCGTTCCTCGCGGTGATACATCTCTACGACGTGCACACTCCCTACGATCCTCCTGCCCCCTTCGACGAGTTCTTCACCGAGAACGGCGCGATGGGTCTTTCGGACTGGACCAGGGACTCCCTGGACGGTGCTGCCGTACCGGGCGAAAGAGAACATCTCGAGGGTCTGTACGATGGTGAGATAAGGTGGGTGGACAGCCAGGTGGCCAGGGTGTTCCAGTGGCTCAGGAGAAGCGGCGAGGACGCCAATACAATGGTGATCCTCACTGCGGACCATGGTGAAGCGTTCCTTGAGCGTGAAGGCAGGATCGGTATACTCCACCGCAGCCTTTTCCAGGAAGTGGTCCGTGTGCCCCTGATAATGGCCGGTCCCGGAATACCCTCCGGGATGGTGGACCCGACTCCAGCGGGGCTTTTCGATATAATGCCCACGGTGCTTGATGAGCTGGGGATAGACCACTCGCTCAGTCTCGACGGCGTCAGTCTCCTTGACGGTGCGCCTGAGGATGGCAGGCCGATACCCACGGCCCATCTCAAGGAGGCTGGTGTGGCAGTCACATGCGACGGGATCAAAGTGGTCTGGTTCGCCCTGGCGGACAGTTCCTGCATGTACGATCTCCTGGAGGATCCCATGGAAAGGAACCCGCTTCAAGCCGACAGCGCCTACCTCGATATGGCGCTGGAGTTCTGGGCGACACCCTGCGGATGGGACCCTGTCCCCAGAGACTCCGCCGAGGTCAAGTCCATGCTCAGGAACCTCGGGTACCTCTAGGATGATTGCGCCCGAATCCCCGTATGAGGTTCTGCTTCTCTATCCGCTGAAGGCTGCACGACCATGACCGATCACCAGTATCTTGTCGCCGGCGTCCTTCTTGCCGTGATAATCCTGCTTTACACCAGGAAGCAGTCGGCCGCCGTGGTATTCATCGCCGCCGCCGCATCAATCGTATTCCCGTTCGCCGCGTCGGCAGCATCCGCCATAGGCGTTGAAGGCACTCCATTCTACCTTGCAGTGGCCTACGGCGCAGCGGCCAACTTTATAACCCCTATAGGCTACCAGACCAATCTCATGGTATACGGCCCCGGGGGTTACAGGTTCGGTGATTTTCTGAGGGCCGGCCTGCCCCTGAAGGTCATCTGTGCTGTCCTTGCCGTAGGTGGCCTATCCATCGTCCATGGCATGATATGATCCGTCCGGCCCATATACTCCGCTGGCTTGTGAAAGGTTGACACTGAAGATTGTATCCTTATTATTCATCTTACTAGTGCGAGTTGCTAGTGTTAGTGCGAAACCTAACCTTGAAAGGGGTAGAGATGAAGTATTTCATTCTCGCTACTATCCTTCTGGCTTCATTCGCGGTCGCGAATAATGCTTCTGAAGGACTTCGGGCAGAAGTGCCCAACGATTTCGCTGTCGTACAGGGAGGCCCCGTATGGGACGGTCCCAAGGCATTGCTCTTTGACAATGGTCCCTGGTGGAACAGCGCCGGAACAGGCGTTGGTGGTGCTGACGAGTCCATTCTCCAGTCCTGGGGAACCACCTATGGATACGGTTTCCAGCTGGCCTACGACTACCGTATGGCCGACGACTTCGAGATTCCCGCCGGTGAGGAATGGATAATCGAGTCCGTGACCTTCTCCGGTTACCAGACCGGCTCCGGAACCACTCCCTCCATCAACGGTATGTTCATGGCCGTTTACGATGACAACCCCAACACCGGCACCCTGATCGCTGGCGATCCCTACGCCAACGTCTTCACCAGCGCCGAGTGGAGCGGAATCTACCGTGTGAACGAGTCCGGCACCGGCACCAACACCGACAGGCCCATCATGGCCTGCACCGCTGTACTTTCCAGCAGTTGGGTCCTTCCCGCGGGCACCTACTGGATAACCATCCAGGCCGACGGTACCGGATCCTCCGGTCCCTGGCACCCGCCCGTCGTGATCTGGGACCAGCAGTTCACCGGTAATGGCATGCAGAGCCTTGACGGCGGCGTGAGCTACACTCCCATCGTCAACGGTACCGAGGGTCAGGGTCTCACCTTCCTGCTTGATGGCTCGCTCGCTCTCGAGCAGGCTACCTGGGGCTCCATAAAGAGTATATTCTAGGGCCGTTAGCTCAGTCATGTTCAGTGGAGGGCACGCAATGCGTGCCCTCCTTCTGTTTCTGAAGCAGTTGACAAACGGAAGGAAACCTCCTATGAAACATTGTGAGGTTTGCTCCGGATTTCATTGATACCCGGCGGACATTCAGGATTATCATCGCCAGGAGGTGGTCATGTTCCTTGTTCTTCTGATACTGTCTCTCCAGATCCCGCTGGACACGGACGGTGGTGTACTGTCCTCGAACAGTATCGTTATAAACGAGTTCATGGCTCTTCCGCAGAGTTCCTGCACCGAGGAGGACGGGGAGTGGATAGAGTTGTACAACAACACCGACGACTGGGTGAACCTGTCGGGATGGATGATGTACAACAGCTACGGACAGGAATTAGTCCTTTCCACTTACCTGCTTCCACCCGGGGGATATTTTGTCATGGCCGCCTGCGGTGACGAGACCCAGAACGGCGGGCTGACACCGAACCATGTATTCGGAGATTTCCGGATACACGAGAGCGGCTCTCTTACACTGTGCGACAGCTCCCGGAACATCATCGACCGTATCGATTACGACGGGACCTGGTCCATTTTGCCCGGAGCCTCCTGCGAAAGGATCAACCCGGGCTGGGTTTCCAACAGCCCGTCCAGCTGGGATCACTGCACAGTGATGTTCGGAATGGGAGACCTTGGGACACCGGGCAGCCAGAACAGTGTCTATCAGAATTCCTTTGCCCAGAACAGCTGGGCCTTCATAAAGGCCTTCGTCCAGTAGACTGAAGTGTTTTGATCCAATCATCTGATCGGAAGAATTACTTGAGAGCTTTCCTCCTGTTGCTCTTCGCTTCCTCCGTTCCCCCCATTCTCTCACAGGAACCCCTGGTGGTCTTCTTCATCGATCCCACCTATTACGAGTACTCCGGTGACGCCATGCTGGTATGTACCCCGGGGGGCAGGCACTACGTGATAGACGGCGGAATGATGAGCACGTACTACCCTACATGGGACTGCGGCGCGCAGAGGGTCCTGCCCCTGCTGGACAGCCTGGAGGTCGCGTACCTGGAAGGCGTGATGGGGACCCATCCCGACGCCGACCATATCGGCGGGCTGATATCGGTCTACGATTCGATGCCGGTGGGAATCGCCTACGATTCCGGATGGCCCTACGGCGGGACCTGGACATACGAGACCTATCTCGAGGCCATATGGAACAATGGGGCGGACTACGTCACACCCCGCAGGGGGGATACTCTGGACTGGGGTTCTGAGCTGACAGTCGAAGTGCTTCACCCTGTTGAGCCCCTGTCGCCTTCAAGCACCAACAACTCCTCCCTGGTGATAAGGCTCACCTACGGCCAGGTCTCCTTCCTCTTCACAGGGGACCTGGAGACCAACGGAGGTGAGGATGTCATCCTGGCGGCCCTGGCCACAGGAGTGATAGATGACATCTCCGCCGATGTGCTGAAGGTGGCACACCATGGCTCTGTCTCGTCCACATGCACCCAGTGGCTGGCCGAGGTGGATCCTTCGATGGCCGCCATATGCGTCGGGGCCGGGAACCCCTACGGTCATCCCCACGACGAGGTGATTGCCAGACTCAACGGAAGGAACATAGATATACACCGCACCGACCTCGACGGGACCTTCTACATCTCATCCGACGGAGAAGGGGTCTACTTCAACACGATGCCCCCTGCGGGGGGCGGCCCGCAGGTAGTCGACGAGTTCGCCGTATACCCCAGTCCCGCCATCTCCCAGGCCACTTTCTCCTGGGACACGGAGGACGGGATGGAGTGCGGAATAGCAGTGTACAACCTCAACGGTGAAAAGGTGCTGGATGTTAGTGCCAGTGGAGGCTCCTACACCTGGGACCTCCATACCGAAGACGGGATCGCTTCGCCCGGATTGTACGCCGCGGTATTCATCATCGAGGGAGGTGAGTCATTCACCGAGTACTTCACCATCTCACGCTGATCTTACTTGTCGCTCCCATGGTTTCCGGCGACATCGGTACTGCAGATCTGCTTGCTGTACGGTCACCGGGTTTTCCCGCCATCATGATGTTCGGTCCTACGGGCAAGGCACTGGCTTCAGGACCCGAAGCCGTCACCGGAAATCCCGCCCTCATCTCAACCGGGTTCACGGCTGCCGGCGGCAGGTGGAACCTCCAGACCACAGGGGTCTCGGTTGCAGGGGCTTTTTCGGGGGGAACTTCCATTGATATCGCTGCCGCCGTAACCTACCTGGGGAAAGGTGGCATACTCAGGAGGGACGAGTATGGTTCGGTCACGGGCGAGTACTCCTACTCCACCGGGACCGCGTGCGCAGGCGCGTCATTCTCGATCCTGCCATGGCTCCGGGCCGGCGGATCGGCCGGCGTAGCCTGGGAGAACATCGACGACCAGGCAGGGACCGGAATCATAGCATCCGCAGGGATCGCGGCTGAAATCGGCGGAACGGGTACTGCGGGTATCACCATCAGCGGTCTCGGTGTACCGCCAGAATGGAACGGGGTCAGCAAGGCAATGCCGGTTGAGGTGTCAGCCGGGGCTTCCTGGAAATTCAATCAGGTCCTGACATGCTTCGCAGGCACCGGCATCGGCTTCTCCACCTCCAGCTCCTTCGGAGGCGGCCTCTCGCTGGAGCTGGCCGAGCTGGGTCTCACTGCAGGTTACAGCTTCGTGCCGGGTGAGGAGGAGATCACGGGATTGTTCGCCGGTCTCCAGTACACGTATGTCTCCGGGGGAACTTACATCATAGAGGCGTCAGTCTCGCAACGGGACCGTATGGACTGGCCCGTCCTGGCAGGCATCTCCGTCCGCCTCTAAGCAAATGTCCCATTCTGGTGCCGGACCTGAAAATGGGACATTTTTCTATTTCTTATCGTCGAATTTTCTGGCTGAAGAGTAACCATCAAGGTCGTAGTCTATCTCAAGGGAGGGCATGGGCAGCCTGTCCAGCGGGACACCGGACTCCTCCAGGAACTTTTCCGCCAGTGATCCGCGGTAGTCGGAGAAGACAACGACCCTGACTATACCGGCCGCCAGCAGAGCCTTTGCGCATGTGGTGCAGGGCATGTTGGTCACATAAGCGGTGGCACCCCTGATCGAGACCCCGTGGCTGGCGGCCTGGGCCAGGGCGTTCATCTCGGCGTGGTTGGTCCTTACGCAGTGGTTGTCCACGATGAGGCACCCCACATCTTCGCAGTGCTCAAGTCCGGGAAGGGATCCGTTGTATCCGGTGGAAAGCACGAACTTGTCCTTCACCAGCACGCACCCGCAGTGCATCCTGGGGCAGGTGGCCCTCTCCGAGGCCAGCATGGCCAGCTTGAGGAAATACTCGTCCCAGGATGGTCTCAATGGTTCCTCCTCTGCGCGGGGTCTTTGCGTTACGCGGGCAATGATGAAGCTAACGGAAGGCGTAGTCAAGCTGGAAGCCCAGCTCCGTCCTGGAATCGCCCTCGGTCTCCTCCCAGCCGGACCCGAGTGCGGCGGCGTCCTCCACCGTCCGGTGAGACACCGCGCCCCGAATGACAAGGTCTTCCGTGAGGTTGAAGGAAAGCTGGGTGAAAAGGAGGATGGTCCTGTCGTAGAGGGCTGTGGAACCGAAAACCCCGGGGAAGGAGGAGCCTCCTGCGTAGACCCTGGAGTTGTAGCCGTCCGTGGAGCAGGCCGCCCCGCCGAAATCAATGGTGACCCGGTCCGCCGGACTGTACCGGAACTTCAGCTCCAGGCCGGCGCCCGATTCGGTGGAGTCCTGCGCGGAATCGCGCCATCCGGACAGCTGCACTTTTGTGCTGACGGAGATGAGGTGGTGGGGTTTCCAGACGGTACCCAGCCATCCCCTCCAGATGAAGGTATCCGTCTCGGTCCTGGTGCGCAGGCCCAGGGAACCCTCCATGCTCCAGGGGAACCTGTGCTCAAGTTCCGCGGAAGCCAGCAGGAGGTCTTCCTCGTCTGTGAAATACACCCCTGCTCCTGACTTCAGGATGGTCCCCGGCAGGAACCGCCAGCGGACCCCGATGCATACCCCCAGGTCGCACTGTCTGGAGACAGGGGCAGAGGACCTCTCATCGGGAAAGCCGACCGGGTTCCGCAGTACCATCACCATGTTCCTGAAGTTCCGTGTCTGCATCGAAAGGGCCGTCCAGCCGGCAAGGGAGGTGCCGGTGGAGTCCCTCCCCAGGGCGATCTCGCCCGAGGTGTTCATATCCCCAATGTCCGCCGTCCAGTCGGCGCCGGCCCTGAACCATCCGTAATCGGGATCCGCATCCCTTGATCCGGCGGCTGCGGTCAGTCCGATACCGCTCCCGGCGACTCTGACCGCTGCCAGCCTCTCGGCGAAAGCGCCCCGTCCGGATATCTCCGAGGGCGTCCGGTGGTGGCCTCCGCTGAGTGAATCAAGCGGAGAGAGGGCAGCCAGCATGGATATCTCGAACTCACCCGTGGACAGCATCGCACCTGCTCCCGTAAGGGGCTCGTCCCTGCAGCCCCATGGAGAAGCGGCCGGTTCGATGCGGTTCCTGCTCAACGGGGGCTTGTACATGGCCAGCTCACTTACATCGGAGAAGCTCCCCGGTGCCGCCAGCACCAGTCCGCTACCAAGGTCCGCCCTGAGATACCCGGCGGATACGGATGTGACCGGACCTCCACCGGGGGTCCAGACGGCGCCCCCGGCCAGCAGGTCCCCCCAGTCCTCCCCCTCTGCCTTGTCCGTCATGAAGGTGAACCCCCAGAAACCTGTGGAGAACATGAGCCGGCTGTAGAAATCCCACCCGTCGCCGGTATAGTAGTTCTCAATTATGCCCCGGGGATCGGGCAGACTGCGCTGCAGCCTGGTCCTGAGTTCGCCTTCGGCCCCCGACAGGACCGTGGCCGGAAGGAGTGGAAGAAGAAGGATCAACGTTCTCATTCCACCGCCAGGTATTCTCTGAGGACCTGCATGAGAGAAGGACCGATCCCGGGGACCTGCTCCAGGCTCTCGAGTGAGTTCACCGGACCGTTCATCCGTACCCAGGAAGCGATGGCCGAAGCCTTGGCGGGACCCACGCCGGGGATGAGTTCCAGCTGTTCCTCTGTTGCTGTGTTCACGTTCAGGGGGAAGACCACTTCCTGCTCGTCCTCATCATCTTCGGAAAAGCTGAGGGCTTCGGGCCTGAAAGCACTGCTCCCCCATGAGACCGCGATGGAATGTGAGCCGGGGAGGGAGGAATGCTCGCCGTATCCGTACTGGAGGCCCAGGGAGGACAGGGAAACCTCCACCGCGGCCCAGAACCTTGCCGGCCCGGTATGGACACCGGTGCAGAGGGCAAGCCCCGGTACCGGCGAAAAACCGGTGTGGACCGAATACTCCGTGTCCACCCCCTCCTGCTCCGACATCCCCACGGCTATGACAACGTTCCCGGAGGGGACCACCCCCAGCGCCAGCTCCAGCGACCGAGGCGCCGCCGGGTCGCCGGAGGATCCGAGGTCTGTTCGTGCCAGGCTCCTAATCACGGCTGTCGAGTATATGCCCTCTGCAGGGGACCAAACAGCGGAAGCGTTCAGGGAAGCTCCAAGAGCTCTGCCGTAACCGCTTATCTGAAGCCTTCTGATGGAAATCCCCACTGCAGCCGCCACCCTGGGGATGAGCTTCCAGGCGAAACCTCCGTCGGCAGTAATCTCGGTGTATGTCTCATCGCCGGTGACGGACATCATGCCCCCAAGGACACAGTTTCCCAGAGGGGTGCTTCCCGCCAGGGCGGTCCTGTCCAGTCTTCTCAGGCCATAGGGTCTGGAGGCGGACACAGCGATGCCCGGACCCTCCAGCAGGGCCAGAGAGACGGGATTGAGGCCAAGTGCAAGGGGTGAGTGGGGAAATAGCGAGGAAGCGATGCCCCCTTGAAGCAGCGGGGACTCGGGAACGGGTTCGAAGGCGGCCCGGGAAGTGGAGACCAGGAGCGCGGCTATTAGAACTGCGGCCGTTATTTTTGCCATACCGGTAGTGTACTCCGCGCCGGCGGAGGTTTCAAGGGGCGGGGATTGGAAGGTTGACAATCGTCCCCGAAAACATAAGTCTATCGTGTTGTTTATTGCGAAGTCGCAGTACCGACGTCCTGGCTTCCTGCCCTGTCGGACACGCGACCCAACTGCACACTTGGAGATAGTCAATGCGCGCTGGAAAGGAAGCACTCGCCTTGCGGCGGCGCAGTTGCAGGCTTTCAGATTTGGCCTACAGGGTTCTCGAGAAGAGGTTCCCTGAAGCTGAAGATCCCGTGGAGGAGTGGCTTCCACCAAGGCCCGACTGGTCTTCCGTACTTCCGGACATCGACGTTCTGCGCCGTGAACTTCATAACCTGAAGGAACGCGGGGGCAAGGTGGTGCTGTACGGTCATGACGACATGGATGGCATCACGGGTATCTACATAGGCCAGAGGATACTCCGCGGCCAGGGCTTCAAAGTGGTCCCCATCTTCCCCAGAAGGTCCACCGATGACTACGGACTTCTTCCCGAGAGGATGAACGGAGTCCTGCAGAGCGGCGACCTCCTCCTTACAGTTGACTACGGCTGCTCCGCGGTCAGAGGGGTGAAGTGGGCGATCGAACGTGGGGCAAGAGTTGTAATTACCGATCACCATACACTCCACTACCCGCTGCCGGCCGCTCACGGGATGATCAATCCGCAGAGAACAGGTCCCCCGGCCACGTACCTGGCGGGATGCTCGGTACTCTACGCCGCCCTTGTGTCCATCTATCCCCACTGGGAGAACCGGCCCGAACTTCTGACAGCTGTGGCACTGGGCACCGTCTCGGACAGAGTGCCTTTCCTGGGCTGGAACAGGTACCTTCTCGAGAGGTTCATGCAGGTGCGTGTAAAGGACCTGAGCGGAGGCCTGGCGGTGATGGTGGAGGAGTGGCCCGCAAGGCAGAGGGCCTGGACCGGGGCAATGGTGCGCCACTCGATAACGACCGTCGTCGGCAAGGGAGAGGGTTCCGGGATACAGGTACTGCTGGAATTCATGAACGACGAAAACTACAAGAGGTGCCGGAAGCTCTGGAAGAGACTGACGAAGCAGAGCAAGCGCAGGGCCCAGATACTCACTGAGATATTCTCCAGGGCAATCAGGGAGAGGGACGACCAGGCTTCGGCCTACGGCATGAACCTGGTCTTCCTTGAATACGTACCCGATGGAATGGGTGGTACACTGGCCAGCAAACTGAGCCGCATAACCCACAGGGGCACCATAGTGGTGTCGCACAGGGAAAACGGCAAACTGGTGGGAGAAGCCCGTTCCTACGGAGACTGGGACATGGCGGATTTCCTGGTGAGCATGGGCGAGGTCTTCACAAGCGCCGGGGGACACAGGATGGCTGCGGGTTTCAGCAGCGAGGGGCTTTCCTGGCACCAGCTGCGCGAGCTTCTGCTGTCGAAGATGGCCGAGTACCCGGTGGACCCGGTGCCGGTGCCGCATGTGGACATGGTGGTGGACCAGCTGCCTGATCCGGACGAGTTCCTCTGCCTTGCCCCCTTCGGCGGCAGCTTCCTGCCCCCGGCGGTAAAGAAGGACAACATGAGATACCTTCTGAACGTGGGCGAGAACACTTCCAGCTGGTTCATAACCGAGGAATCCGGAGACTGACGGGGTCGGACGTCACTTACGGCCACTTCCTAGACTAACTATTCATGAATAAATCGACATATCGAGTTCGACCTTCCCGCTATACGACAGCTACAGCCAATTTATACGTGAATATTGCTATAAGGGTTTTTCAGACTCCGGGACAGATGGAAAGCCTTCCCGAGAAAGTGACCTCGGTGCCGCTGAAGTTGAGCTGCAGGGGATGTACCGTTACACCTGAATCCAGAGCTTCCCTGAAGGCCGATTCGAAATCGGGATCGGTTGAGCCGTTGGGGGCGAAGCACTGAACGCCCCCGGGGAAGACAAGGAACATCACGGCGCACCTATTCCCGGTCCTGGAGAGTTCAGCCAGCTCTTTCATGTGCCTTGTCCCTCTGGTGGTGGGGGCATCGGGGAAGAGGGCCCTGCTCCCCTGCTTCAGCGTGCAGCCCTTCACTTCAAGCCAGACCGGTTCTGATCCTTCCGGTTCCAGAAGAAAATCGAATCTGCTGGCGCAGCCGGATGGACTCACCTCGGCCTTCCAGGCCTTCAACTTACCGAAGGGGGATATGACCGGCTCCGAAAGCAAGCTTTCAGCAATTCTTCTGTGAAGGAAAGTATTCAGAAGGACCCAGCCTGATCCACCCATGCCTGCCATGAGCGACCAGTGGGTCCTGCGATGAGAGCCTGTCGGAGCCGGTCTCACCAGTATCCTGTTCCCGGGATAAAGAAGTTCCGTCAGCCTGCCCGGGTCCGCCACATGGATGTCAAACCTGGAGCCTTCGATCTCGGCGATTCCCACGAAGCGGTTCCTCCGGCGGAGGAATACCGCCGGCCGGAGGTCCGTGAGGGTAAGGAGCGGAGGATGCGGAAAGGGGGCACGAGATTTCATGTCATGCCCCCTTCCGTGATATCCGATCAGGAATGACCTGTCACATTGTCAGGTCGCTGTCGTCCCTAGGCTCGAGCTTGAAGACATCGAAGCTGTACCAGCAGACGCCTATTATCTCGGTGAAGGTATCACCAATTGATGGGGTATATGTGTAATCACCCAGATCATCTATCCTGCAGTCTCCACTGCCGTCATCTACGGCCCATTCACCGTATCCCAGATCATCCTCTGTGACGGTAACATCGGAGACGGAAAGCAGGACGGATTCCCACTGTTCCTGTCCCGCATCACCGGTATCAACAGATTCCGGGCTGGGAAGAGTGTGTCCCGATGAATGGACAGTTACAGCAGTTGGGTAGATCAGCTCAGTAAATGTATCTACCCATCCTCCGAAGTTATCGAACTCATCGACCGTTCCGGTAATTGTTATACTGTCTCCTCGAGCAAGCGAAGATACATCAGTTCCGTAGAGAGTAAGCCCGTGCCATGCACCACCACCGGCATCCATTATGACTGCGTAGGATGCAGAGCTGGAGTAATACTCGTCCCCACCCACAACAACGATTCCCGTGACGCTGACCGTCTGGCCATCGTATGGTGAAGCAGACTGTTGTCCCTGTACTTCGTAGCACGTAAGGACCGTTCCGCTACCGCCGCCGGATATGGTGATATCGTTGTTGTCACGCGGCTGGATGCGCCATTCGTCGTACTCGTAGAGCACGGGACCCTGGGCATCAACGGTGTCGCCCACGGAGGGTTCGGTGTAGTCGCCCCTGTTGCCCAGGTAGCAGCTGCCGCTTCCGTCATCTATCTCGTAGCTGTGCTCTCCTTCTGTGAGTACGATCGCGTCCGTGACCGAAACGATCACGCTCTCGTACTGTTCATCGTTCACGGCAGAAGTGGTCAGGGGAATGGCGTCGGGGATCGTATGGCCGCTGGAGATTATCTGCACGCTTTTCAGGTACGTAAGTTCGGTGAGACCGTAGTACTCAGAGACGGTACCCGACAGAGTGACGCTGTCACCCCTGGCAAGGAACGAGGCGCTGTCGCCGAACATGACGAGACCGCTCCAGGGTCCGCCCCCGGCATCGCATATAACGGTCAGGCTTCCGTACAGCTCACCGCCTCCCGATGACACTATTCCGGTGACGGATACTTCCTGCCCGTCGTAGGGGGAGATGGACTGCTGACCCTGGACCTGGTAGCAGGACAGGTACTGGGAACCGCTGCCGGAATCAGGTACGATGACCTGGACTTCGTTGCTCCAGGCATGATTGCTGCTGCTGTTGGTGGTGCGCAGAGCGTAGTAGTAGGTCTGGCCCCAGTTCAGCCCGGCATCGGTGAAGGTGGTGTCCGTTGCGCTGGAAGCCGTCTTAACCGGACTGCTGGGAGGATTGCTGGAAATTCCCGCTGTCGTGGAGCGGTAGAGATTGTACTCGGAAAAGTCGTTGTCCGGACACATGGTCCACCATCCGGAGGCGGAATTGTTCAGTCCAGGATTGGCGGTGAGGGTGGAAGGAGTGGGGTCGTCACCGGATCCCTGTGGATTCTCATCGTCACCGCAGGCAACGGCCAGCATCACTGCGGCGATCATCAACAATGGCGCAAGCCATTTGTAATTCTTCATTCGAAAGTGGTCTCCTCTCATATGAATGATCCTGTTATCAATGAAGCAAAAGTCTGTATTAAAGTTCCAGCTGTCTTTTCAGCAGCCTGATCACCAGGTCGCGGAGCTCAGGATCCGCTTCCTGGTCGACGTCGATGTTCAGGGATACCCTAAGGACCGGTTTTCCGGCAGGTCCGGGTTCCACAGGCGGTTCGGGGGATCCGGCCTTCTTCTCCACTGCGTCCTTCTTCACCGGAGGCGGAGGCGGGGCCGGTTTCAGCTTTTTCTGAGCCTTAGGCTCCCTCTTTTCCTCTCCCATCTCCGCAAGATCGCACAGGACCTTGAAGGTGAGTATCATGTACGCCGTGTTGCTGTCCGATGCTCCTGTGCTGCTCCGGAAGAAGTCCATCAGCACCGTTCCCTCCTCGTCGTAGGCCCGCGGGTACTTCTCGAAGAGGCCGACATAGGCTTTCCTGATGGAATCCCTGAGTATGTTGGCGTCGGCGTCGGTGTCGTTGTAGCTGACCCACAGAACGGTCGGGTGTCCCGTTTCGTCTATGAAGCCGAGGAACGAGAGGAGCTTGAGGAGACCCTCGTCCACTTCCCGCTTGAAGCCAAGATCCACAAGGTAATCATAACTGACCACCTTGGGAGGATCGGTCTTGGATACAGTTCGCAGGAGCATGTCTATGCTCCCGGGATCGTGCAATATCGGAAATTCCATAATCCGCCCCTCGCATGAGTTTCAGTACAACCACGTAATCTATAAAGAACAGGGAGGCCCGGCGCTAGCTTTACCGGAACCGGGTCAGACCTCTGCCGGGAACACCTTCACCGACAGATCGTTCCCCTCCCGCCAGATGATGCTCTGTGCCCTGGTCACGCTGAGGAGGTCGTCCTCCAGCTCCCTGAGGCCCTGCAGATCCTTTTCCGGGGTGGTAACCTCAAGCCTCTCCAGAGGGGCCGCCATGCTGAGACTGCTCTCGCTCTTGTACTTCCTTGCCTCTTCAATGACCCTGAGACTCATATCTCCGTACTCGAGCGCCCTTGGGTCGATGTACTCCGGGCTGGGCCACGGGGCCAGATGAATGCTCTCGTGACCTTCCAGGGGTCTGAATATTGACTGGTAGAGCTCCTCCGTCACATGGACCAGCACCGGGGCGAAGAGCCTGAGGCAGCCGTAGAGAACTCGGTACAGTGCGTACTGGGCCGACTTCCTGCCGGCGGTATCTTCTTCGGAGTAGAGCCTGCTCTTGACTATCTCAAGGTAGTTGTCGCAGAGAGTCTTCCAGAAGAAGTGCTCCGTCCTGTTCATGGCGGTGGCGTACTCGTACTCGTCCATTCCCGTCGTGGCCCATCCGGCGGCCTTGGTGAAGCTGGAGAGTATCCACCTGTCGTACGGCCTGAGTTCAGGCTTCGCTGCCTCGTCATAGTCCTCCAGCCGCGAGGCTCCGAACTTCACTGCGTTCCAGAGCTTCGTGACAAGTCGCCTTCCGTCTCCCAGGACCTCCTCGCTGAACAGGACGTCGCTGCCCAGCTTGGAACTGCAGGACCAGTACCTAAGCTCGTCCGCCGAGTACTGCTCCAGTGCCAGCAGCGGGTCGCCGGCTACGTTGCCCTTGCTTTTGGACATCTTTTCGCCGCTGGGGTTCAGGGCATGACCGCTCACCATGATATCATTCCAGGGGATGTCGTCGGAGTGGAGATGAGCCTTGGTGATGGTGTAGAAGGCCCAGGTCCTTATGATGTCATGGGCCTGCGGCCGAAGGCTCATGGGAAGCAGTCCCTCCCTCTCGTCATCCTCGCCCCACTTCGCATTTATCTGGGGCGTGAGGGAGCTGGTGGCCCATGTGTCCATCACATCGGACTCCGGAGCGAAGTTTCGACCGCCGCACGCCTGGCACTGCTCCGCGGGGCTGTCCTCGAGGGGGTCCACCGGCAGGTCCTCCTCCCGTGCGAATATCGGCTCTCCGCAGCCGGTACAGTACCAAACCGGAAAGGGCACCCCGTAATATCTCTGCCTGCTGATGCACCAGTCCCACTTCAGGTTCTCCACCCAGTGGTCGAACCGAACCTTGAAATGTGGCGGGTACCAGTTCACCTGGGAGCCCCGTTCGAGAAGCTCCTCCTTCCGGTCCAGTATCCTTACGAACCACTGTTCGTTCACAAGGTACTCCAGCGGTGTTCCGCACCTTTCATGTACGTTGACGGAGTGACTTATATCACGGCCGCCCTTCCTGAAGCCCTCTTCCACAAGCCTGTCCACCAGTACCTTCCTGGCCTTCTTCCAGTACATGCCCTCGAGAAAGCCCGCAAGTCCGTTCATGTGACCACGGCTGTCCAGCACTATCCTCAGGTCCAGTCCGTAATCCTGCCACCAGTCTATGTCCGTGGTGTCGCCGAAGGTGCAGCACATGACCACTCCACTGCCTTTTTCCATGTCCACCCTGGGATCCGACAGTATCCTGACCTCATGACCGAACACCGGAACCACAGCCTTCTTCCCTTCGAGCCCCTTCCATCTGGGGTCGTCCGGGTTCACGAAGACGGCAACGCAGGCCGGAAGGAGTTCCGGTCTGGTGGTGGCGATGGGAATGGAGCCGGTACCGTCCGCCAGCGGGAACTCAAGGTCATGGAACACGGAGGGCTGCTCGCTGTCCTCCGTCTCTGCCTGGGCGACGGCGGTCCGGCACTCGGGGCACCAGAGGGTCGGGGATTTCTTCCTGTAGACAAGGCCCCTTCTGTTGAGGTCGAGAAAGGATCTCTGGCTCACCCTCTGAACCCAGGGATCGATGGTTGTGTAGAGGAGATCCCAGTCGCAGGAGAAACCGAACCTTGTCCAGAGGTCCCGGAACATACCTTCCGCTTCCTTTGTTACCTCCAGGCACAATTCTACGAACTGCCTCCTGGGCATGTCCTGGGCCCTGACGTTCTTCTCACGTTCCGTGAAGCGCTCACTGGGAAGTCCGTTGTCATCGAAGCAGAATGGGTAGAACACTTCCATGCCGCGCATCCTGTGGTACCTGGCCATCGCTTCCGCCTGCACATAGCTGAATACATGGCCCATATGGATCTTCCCGGAGACCGTTGGGGGAGGGGTGTCGATGGAGTAAACCGGTCTTGTCGAGTCGGGATTGTACCTGAATATACCTCGCTCTGCCCAGTACTCCTGCCAGCGAGGTTCCGATTCAAAAGGCCTGTAACGCTTAGGTAACGTCACTTGAGATTCCTTTCGTATTATGTGCCATAATCAAGCAAATGGCGGAGAGCCAGAAAAATAACTCCTGCCTGTCGTCCGCACAAGTGTCTGGAGGTTGTTGCATGGGCCCGGGAAGTGAATATTGCAACCGGAACGGAGACCCATGAACAGTAAAGACCCTGTCCCCGGAAAAGGGGATGACCTGGATCCGAGGATCGTTTCCCTCCTTTCAGGGATCGGCAGTACCCTGAGCACCGGTGCAATCGCTTTCGTCCTGGATGTCCCAGCCGACGAGGTGGAGTCCTCCCTGGAAAGGCTCAGGGAAAAGGAACAGGTCCAGGCCCGTCAGGAGAACCATCAATGTGGATGGACATCAGCAGTGGATCATCCGCCTTTGCCCGATGCAGGCAAGGCTGGGGAATGGATGGAAAGACTGGCCGAGTACGCGCTCCTCTCCCCCGGTGCCACACTGTTTGAGCTGATGACCGTTATCCGCTGGGAGAAGCTTCCCTCAAGGAACAGGTCCGCCCTTCTACTTTCGGCTGTCCGCGAAGCAGTGGAGTACGGGGAGTTCAGCCTCCTGACAGGTTACATAATGGAGATGATGGGCCAGAAAGGGTTGGATGAGGGGGAGACGGTGGAAGTACTCACCATGTTTGAACCCCGCCGGCTCAGGGGTTACAGTTTTGACAGGGCGGAGAGCTTCGTTCTGGACAATCTGCCGATCCTGAGAAGTACAACCGGCAGGATACTGGCCCTGACCAGGCTTGGAGAACTCCAGCTTCTTCAAAACAGGTCGTCATCCGCGGAGGAGCATCTCAGGAAAGCTCTTCAACTCAGCCTGGAAAGCGGCCTTGGAGAGCATATCCCAACTGTGCTGGAGAGTCTTGGCGAACTCCCGCGGGATTTCCATGGAATGACAGAACTATCCGGGGAGCTGGAGAAAGTACTGGAATGGGTCTGTAGCATCGGCGACCCGGAGTTGGAGGCCAGGATCAGGGCTGCGGCAGCCCTGGCCCAGTCCGGGCTCAGGATGAACACGCTGGCGGAAAGGACCATCCTTTCGGCCATGTCAGGCATCTCCTCACTTTCGCTTCCCGCCCAGCTTGCGGTCGAGTGGTCCCGGGCAAGGGTCTACATTGCCTCAGGACGGAGGAAGGCCGCGATGTCCATGCTTCAGAGGGCCCTGATGCTGGCTGAGAGCGTGAATGACCAGCTCACGGTGATGGAGATACTGAGTACCCTCGTAAGCGAGATGAAGGAGCGTCCGGGCTACACGGTGCGGAACCTGATATCGATCATGCGGAACATATCAAGGAAAGCCTCCGCCTGCGGGAACCTCTCAAACAGGATATACGCCCTTGACCACCTGACAGACATGTTCACTAGGACACTCCATTTCGCTGAGGCCGCAACGACCGCCGGACAGTTCAGTGAGATCACCGGAGCTTCAGAGATGCTCCGCGAGGACCCCCTGTCCGCCTGGTGCATGGCCTACATCAGCTCCCTGACCGACAAGGAACCGGTGACGGAAGCGGCGGAAGGGATCCTGCCAGGGACCTCGGGTTTTCTCGGTAAGCTGGCGGAGGGTGGTGATCCGATCTCCGAGGCCGGCGTGATAGCTGAACATCTCATTGCTTCCAAGGGCGAGGAAAAGCTGGTGTATGCACTCATTCTGGCAATGGAGGCCTTCGCCAGGGGAAGGCGGAAAGCCGCTTCAGTAATCGCTGCGGCTCTGGATTCCTCCTACGGCAGCTCCTCTGAAGATCTTTTCATATCATGGAAGCTCTGCGTGAGCGGCATTCTCTCCTCCCGGGACCGCTACTCCGATGATTTCTTCCAGTCGGCCCAGATAATGGCACGACAGCTTGACCGGCTGCTGTTCGTCTGGCTGCTTCTCCGCTGCAGGCTGTGTCTTGAACTGGAAAGGGACAAACGGGAAACGGCAGGTCTCCTGCTTCTCCTGGCTGAGCTGGACCGGTTCATTATAAAGCAGCTTCCCCGGAACGGTTCCAGGGTATTCGAGGAGAGAAGCGGCGCAGAAGCCAGGATCCTGCAGCTGCAGAAGATGACCGGCATGTCTGAGAACTCCACCCTGGTTGAGCTGAGGGACGGACTCGGTGTCGAAACAGCTTCCAGTAGGGCGGACAGGATATTCGAAGTAGGCGGCATTTCCTCCCGGATATCCGGGAGGTCCGAGATAAGCGCCAGCCTTGAGATAATGGGAAGATTACTGGGTGCGGACCGTGTTCTTGCCCTCCGGCTGTGCGCAGGGGAGATCGAGATCATCGAGGGTTACGGAATAGGCAAATGGAGACTTCCAGCCACGGAGACCCAGGATGCAATACGGGAAAGACCCTCCGGCAAGATATGGATAGACAGTTTCCAGGTGACTCCTTTCGGCAGCAGGAGATGCCTGGTGATAACCCTCAGAGGTTCCTCCGCCGAAAATACGCAGAGAAGGACGATGCTTCCCGATCGCAAGAAATCTGACAACTACCTTCTAGCTGAAATTGATTCGCCATTTCCGGAAGAAGCGGAGATACCCGGTTACCTCATTGACAGCCTCTGCGGACAGGTGGGCGCGGCGCTGAGCCTTCGGACCCGCGAATCCATGGCGTACATGGACAGGCTTACAGGAGCCGTGATAGGCTACTCGTGGACCAGCAGGCTGGAGGAGATGATGGCCGGTCAGGCCGAGGAGCAGGCCATCTCCGTTCTCGTAATGGGAGTGGACGGGATGAAGCAGATAAATCACCTGTTCGGTTACAGGGTCGGTGACAGCGCCCTGAAAGCTCTGGTCTCCACCGTGAGGGGTGTGCTTCGGCCCAATGACCTCATAGGGAGGCTGCGGGGAGACCTCTTCGGTGTAATACTGCCTGATACTTCGGAGGAGGACGCCCGTATGGTGGCAGAGCGGATCTGCGGGGCTGTGACCGGTGTGGACATCCGCCCGGACAGGATACCGGTCACCGTCAGCGTAGGAGCCTCGGTAGCGGGACCATCCATGGAAGGGCATGATCTGGTGCTCAGCCGTGCTTCAGAGGCCATGGAGAACGTCAAGGCAAGGGGCGGGAACAGGGTCCTTCCGTGGTCAGAGGAAATGGCAGCTCCGGACCAATTGGGATTCAGGATGTTCAACACCGGTGACCCGGGCTGGGACCACTCGGTGTACTCCTCGGTAATGGAGCTCCTTTCCATCGGGGAACCAACCCTGGAGCTGATCTCGGAGAAGCTCAGGGATGCACTGAGAAGCGAACTTGTCTACATAGAGGACGGCAGAGGCAGGGACGCCTTCGTCGGGAGCAGGTTCCTCAGGAGCATATCCGGTGAGATCGGCGCCGGAAAGGAGGGCATCGTGAGTTTCCATCCATCTCTCCTTGGAAAGTACGATGCACTTTCCTCGGGACTTCCCGGAGGCGGCCGCCTTGTAAGTGCCTGGGAATCATCCGGCGTCATCTCCCTCAGTGTCAGGAACATCTTCGCGGCCCTGGCTGCACTCTCAGGTTATGTCGTCCGCCGAATGTTCTGAGTCCTCCAGGAAGACCTGCCTGAGAAACCTGCCTGTGTGAGAATGCTCATGACCCGCAAGCTGCTCCGGAGTGCCCGTGGCGATTATCATGCCCCCTTCGTCCCCCCCGTCGGGACCGAGGTCCACTATCCATCCGGCATTCTTTATCACATCCATGTTGTGCTCGATAACTATGACCGTGTTCCCGGCCTTGACCAGTCTCGAGAGAACCAGCAGGAGCTTCTTGACATCGTGGAAGTGAAGCCCGGTGGTAGGTTCGTCCAGGATGTACACCGTGTGGGATGTGCTTGGCCGGGACAGCTCCCTGGCTAGCTTTATCCTCTGGGCCTCTCCACCGGAGAGGGTCGTGGCCGGCTGACCCAGCTGGATGTATCCCAGTCCCACGTCGTCAAGCACCTTCAGTATCCTGTAGATCGAAGGGATCCTCTCGAAGTGTGTCATAGCCTCGTTGACGGTGAGTTCCAGAACCTGTGAGATGTTGAGACCGCCAAAGGTTATCTTCAGGGTCTCGCGGTTGAACCGTTTGCCCTTGCAGGCCTTGCATTCTATGAAGACGTCTGAGAGGAAGTGCATCTCGATCTTCTTGACACCGGCGCCCCTGCACTCCTCGCACCTGCCTCCCTTGACGTTGAAGCTGAACCTGCCGGGCTTGTAACCCCTCACCTTCGCCTGGGGAGTCTCGACGAAGAGGTTCCTGATGTGATCGAATACCTTCGTATAGGTGGCCGGGTTGGACCTGGGCGTCTTGCCGATGGGGTCCTGGGAGATGTTGATCACCTTGTCCACCCTGTTCACTCCCTCCAGTGAACCGTAGGGACCTGGCCTGGCCTTGAGGGAACTGCCCAGGACGGCCGAGAGGGCGGGGTAGAGCGTCTGGCTTATCAGGGAACTTTTCCCCGAGCCTGATACACCGGTGACACATACGAACCTTCCCAGAGGGATCTTCAGGTCCACGCACCTCAGGTTGTGCAGGCTGGCCTTGCGCAGGACAAGGTAGCCGTGGCTCTTCCCCGAGGCCGGGACTGTCCGGTGGATGAACCTCCTCCCCGCAAGGTAGTCCCCCGTGAGGGAGCCTTCGGTGGACATTATCTCCTGAGGAGTGCCCTGGGCCACTATACTGCCCCCCTGCACACCTGCTCCCGGTCCGAAATCCACAATATGGTCCGCAGACATTATGGTCTCATGGTCATGCTCCACGACCAGGACGGTGTTGCCGAGGTCTCTCAGCTCCTTCAGGGTCTCCAGAAGCTTTCTGTTGTCCCTCTGATGGAGTCCTATGGTAGGCTCGTCCAGCACGTAGAGTACTCCCGTAAGACCGCTGCCGATCTGGCTCGCAAGTCTAATTCTCTGGGCTTCTCCGCCTGACAGGCTGGGGGATGCCCTGTCCAGAGTAAGGTAGTGCAGTCCCACGTTCCTAAGGAACTCCAGCCTGCCTCGTATCTCCCGAAGGAGTTCCGTGGCCACCTCCTGCCTCCAGCTGTCCAGGGAAAGGTCCCTGAAAAAGTCGTGCAGGTCCTGCACCGTCATGGAGTTCATGCTGTGGATGCCGCTGCCGCCCACGGTGACGGCCCTGGCTTCGCTACGGAGCCTGGTGCCCTGGCAGGCGGAGCATGGCGACTTGTTGAAGAACCTCTCGTAATGCCTTCTGGCAGCCTGGCTGCTGGTGCTATGGTAGAGACGCTCGATCCTGGGGATCACGCCCTCCCAGCTGGTCTCCCAGACGCCGGATGAATTGCTGGAAGACCATGTCACGCTTATCTTGCGATTGCCCGAGCCGTAGAGGATGGTTTCCTGTATCTCTTCCGAGAGGCTCTGCCAGGGGGCTCCCAGATTGAAGTCGAGCTCCCTGGACAGTGCCCGCACCAGGTTCTTGCCGTGGCCCGAGGGGATTCCCCACGGAGCAACTGCGCCATCCTTGATGGAGATGGCCTTTCTCGGGACCACCAGAAGCGGGTCGACCTTCATTCCGTAACCCAGCCCTGAGCATTCGGAACACATCCCGATAGGATTGTTGAAACTGAAGAGCTGGGGCGTGAGCTCCGGCATGCTGATCCCGCAATAGGCGCAGGCGCTATGTTCGCTCATCAGTGTTTCTTCCCCGGAGTTGGCGTCTATGACGGACAGAATGCCATCTCCTTCCGACAGCGCTGTCTCGACGGAGTCCATCAACCTGCTGCCGATACTGTCTTCCATCACCACACGGTCGACTACGAGGTGTATGGTATGCTTCCTCTTGCCGTCCAGGTTCAAGGTCTCGTCCAGTCCCCTGACCTCGCCATCCACCATTACTCTCACGTAGCCCCTCTTCCTCAGTGCGGGGAACAGTTCGGCGTACGCCCCCTTCCTGTTCCTGACCACCGGGGCCGTGATCAGCAGACGCGTACCGGATGGGAGTTCCAGAAGCCTGTCCACCATCTGCTGGGGAGACTGGCTGGAGACTTCCCTGCCGCATGCCGGGCAGTGGGGAATGCCAACCCTGGCGAAGAGGACTCTGAGGTAATCGGATATTTCTGTAACGGTCCCGACTGTCGATCTGGGATTGTGGCTGACGGTTTTCTGTTCTATGGATATCGCCGGTGACAGTCCCTCTATGCTTTCGTAGAGAGGCTTCTCCAGCTGACCAAGGAACTGCCTTGCGTAGGCGGAGAGGGATTCCACATAACGGCGCTGGCCCTCAGCGTAGAGTGTGTCGAAGGCGAAGGAACTCTTCCCCGAACCGGACACGCCGGTGAGGACCACCAGCCTGTTCCGGGGGAACTCCACTGTTATGTTCTTGAGGTTGTGTTCCCTGGCCCCTCTGACGATGATCCTGTCCATATATGCTCTCCATTGCTGTTTTTCGGGCTGGAGTAAGTCCCGTAACCCTATAGTATACAATTTCCATCAAGGGTTGGAATGTGCCACAATAGCACGCCGCATGCTCCCCCTGTACGGGACGTATCACAGTGTTTACAATCAAAATGTATATCAATTAGCTACTTACGGACGGCATAGCTTCTGGCATGATGATTGCTCAAAGTTCCATAGGATTAGAAGACAAGTCTGAATGTCCGACAAGAATAGAAGTCCCCGCAAGGGGTGAAGATCGAGCAATTCCTTCCGAAACGGAAGGGATCGAAATCAACGGGAGAGGATAACATGGCAAAGATAATAGGTATAGACCTCGGGACCACGAATTCGTGCGTGGCCGTAATGGAGGGCGGTGAGCCCACCGTAATCCCCAACGCCGAAGGGAACAGGACCACTCCCTCGGTGGTGGGCTTCAACGACAAGGGAGAGAGGCTGGTTGGAGTAGTTGCCTACAGGCAGGCCGTAGCCAACCCCAACAATACTGTCTTCTCCATCAAGAGGTTCATGGGACGCAAGTACAGCGAAGTTTCGAACGAAATACAGAGAGTGCCGTACAAGGTCGTTGAGGGTAAGAACGGCGATGCCTGGGTTGAGATATTGGGCAAGAAATACTCCCCGCCGGAGATATCCGCGATGATATTGCAGAAGATGAGGCAGACGGCGGAAGACTACCTGGGAGAGAAGATAGAAAAAGCCGTGGTAACCGTGCCGGCCTACTTCAACGACAGCCAGAGACAGGCAACCAAGGACGCCGGCAAGATCGCTGGGCTAGTGGTGGAGAGGATAGTCAACGAGCCTACTGCCGCAGCCCTGGCCTACGGTCTGGACAAGGAATCATCCAACCGGACCATAGCCGTGTACGACCTTGGAGGCGGCACTTTCGACATATCCATACTGGAGATAGGCGACGGAGTCTTCGAGGTGAAGTCCACCAATGGAGACACACATCTGGGCGGAGACGACTTCGACCAGATGATAATCGACTGGATGGTCACGGAGTTCAAGAATACCAAGGGGATAGACCTCTCGCAGGATCCCATGGCACTTCAGAGGCTGAAGGAGGCGGCGGAGACCGCGAAATGTGAACTCTCAACGACACAGAGCACATCCATCAACCTGCCTTTCATTACGGCTGACTCAACCGGTGCGAAGCACCTGGACATGACTCTGACCAGGTCCAGACTGGAGCAGCTGGTGGACGAACTGGTGGACAGGACCGTGGCACCCTGCAAGACCGCGCTGAAGGACGCCGGTATCGAACCGTCCGCCATCGACGATGTCCTGCTGGTGGGCGGACAGACGAGGATGCCTCTTGTGCAGAAGAAGGTCATCGAGATATTCGGCAAGGAACCCCACAAGGGTGTCAATCCCGACGAGGTGGTGGCAGTGGGTGCCGCCATCCAGGCAGGTGTGCTTTCTGGTGATGTGAAGGATGTCCTTCTTCTGGATGTAACCCCCCTGACCCTGGGTATCGAGACCCTGGGCGGTGTGGCAACGCCCATAATCGAGAAGAACACCACCATTCCAACGAAGAAGAGCCAGATATTCAGCACCGCAGCGGACAACCAGCCCCAGGTGGAGATAATCGTACTTCAGGGCGAGAGAAAGATGGCGGCTGACAACAGGACGGTGGGCAGATTCGTTCTGGACGGCATCCCGCCGGCTCCAAGAGGCATGCCCCAGATAGAGGTGACCTTCGACATTGATGCCAACGGCATACTGCACGTTTCGGCAAAGGACAAGGCCACGGGCAAGGAGCAGAAGATAACCATCGAGGCATCCAGCGGTCTTTCCGAGGATGAGATCGAGAAAATGGTGCACGATGCCGAGGTTCATGCCGAGGAGGACGCCAGGAAGAAGGATAAGATAGAGAAGCGCAACCATGCGGACGCCATGGTCTTCGAGATAGAGAAGCAGATGAGGGAGTACGGCGACAAGGTAGCTCCCGATGACCGCTCAAGGCTCGATGACGCGGTCTCAGAGATGAAGAAGGCGTTGGAGGGTGACGACGACGAACAGGTAGATAAGAAGTACGATAAGCTGCAGGAGACCTGGAAGCAGTTCGGTGAAGCCTTCTACAAGCAACAGCAGGCCCAGCAGCAGGCAGCGGGAGCGGCCGGGGGACCCGGCGGCCCCGACAGCGCGGGTACAGGGCCCGAAGGTGACAATGACAAGACCGTGGACGCTGATTACGAAGTAGTTGATGACTGATGGCGGATCCAAGGAGAACACCTGCCAGGCGAAAGAACGGGACTTCCTCGAGGAGAAGGATCCCCGTATCGGACAGGGATGAACATCGCAGGGAGACTTCATCAGCCCCGGAGCATGAAGAGGGCCTTCAGGAAGCACCTGCCGAGGAACAGCCTGTCATGGAAGGTCCTGATCCTGAGAAGCTTCAGCTGAGGGACAGGCTGATGAGGCTCCAGGCAGAGTTCGACAACTACAGGAAACGGCAGGCCAGGGATTTCAGACGTCTCTGCGCCCAGGGGAAGAAGGATCTGATATTCGAGCTGCTGGCCGTGCTGGATAACTACCACAGGGCCGAGAAACTGGTGAAGGAGGGCGGGCATTCCGTCGATGAGATAGCCGACGGTCTTTTGAAGACATCCGAGCAACTCGTTGGAATACTTGGTCAGGAGGGCCTGAGGGAGCTTGAAGTGGCGAAGGACGACCCCTTCGATCCCAACATTCATGAGGCCATGCTTGCCGAGAATACCGAAGACCTGGACAGGGATACCGTACTTGAGGTATTCCAGCGGGGCTACCTGCTCGACGACGACCTCATTCGCCCCGCCAGGGTGAAGGTGGGAAAAGCCAGGCTCCGGAATCGGGAAGAAAGACCG
>CAZXEF010000013.1:0-27516 GCA_964639605.1 uncultured bacterium
TAAGTTCCTCCAGATAGTAGCTGCCGGCCAGCGGGTCCACAGTACCGGCCACACCGGACTCGTTGGCCACTATCTGCTGTGTTCGGAGCGCTATCCTGACAGCGTGCTCGGACGGCAGAGCGAGTGCTTCGTCACGGCTGTTGGTATGAAGGCTCTGTGTGCCCCCCAGTACGGCTGCCAGGGTTTGGACAGCCACCCTTACGATGTTTATGTCCGGCTGCTGAGCTGTGAGAGTCGAACCTCCGGTCTGGGTATGGAACCTGAGCATCATGCTTCTGTCGTCCCGGGCTCCGAATCTCTCCCTCATTATCCTGGCCCACATCCTCCTTGCAGCGCGGAACTTCGCCACCTCTTCCAGAAGGTCGTTGTGAGCGTTGAAGAAGAAACTCAGCCTGGGCGCGAAATCGTCCACCTCGAGCCCGATCCTGACCGCTGCATCGACATACGCTATTCCGTCGGCTATGGTGAAAGCCACCTCCTGTGAAGCGGTGCTTCCCGCCTCCCTTATATGGTATCCTGATATGCTGATCGTGTTCCATTTGGGCACGTTGTGGCTGCAGAAGCTGAAGATGTCGGTTATGAGCCTCATTGAGTGCCCGGGGGGAAAAATGTAGGTCCCCCTGGCCATGTACTCCTTAAGAATGTCGTTCTGAATAGTCCCTCTCAACTTTGCTGCGGGGACCGACTGCTTCTCCGCCACTGCCATGTACATCGCCAGCAGCACAGATGCAGGTGCGTTGATGGTCATGGAAGTGGAGACGCTGTCCAGCGGTATCCCGTCGAAAAGAAGCTCCATGTCCGCCAGGCTGTCGATGGCCACCCCCACCTTTCCCACTTCACCTGCGCAGAGCGGGTGGTCCGAATCGTAGCCTATCTGAGTGGGAAGGTCGAAAGCCACGGAGAGACCTGTCTGACCCTGATCCAGAAGGTAGCGGTATCTTTCGTTGGACTCCTCGGCGCTGCCGAAGCCTGCGTACTGGCGCATGGTCCAGAACCTGCCTCTATACATCGTGGGCTGCACCCCTCTTGTATAGGGGAACTCTCCGGGGAATCCCAGATTTTCCAGGTAATCATCACCCGGGTCGTCGGGGAAGTAGACCCTGTCCACAGGTTCCCCGGAACCCGTCCTGAATACTTCCTTCCTTTCGGGATACTTGTCCAGGACCGGTTTCAGTACTTTCTCCCGCCAGTCAGCAAGCTCCCTCTCGAACCTATCCTCACTCATTACTGAGCCTTTCCGTGGGATCGTACTCCCTTGCCTCCTCCTGACCACTGAGGACTCTCAAGGCGCCCAGGGCCAGGGCTTCCATCTCCATTTCGCCCGGGTAGACCATTATATCGGCGATGAAGCCGACCCTTCTCTTTATCCAGTTGATGAAGTTCCTGTCGTAGGCGATGCCGCCGGTGATGACGATAGCGTCAACCTCGCCTTCCAGGACCGCCGAAAGGCCTCCTATCTCCTTGGCCACCTGATACGCCATGGCCTCGTAGACGGCCTCGAACTCTCTGTTGCCCTTCTCTATCTCCCTTTCCACGGTCAGCATGTCGTTCGTGCCCAGGTAGGCGACTATGCCCCCCGCCCCCTGTATCATCTTCTTTATCTCGGAATGGGTCTTCTTCCCGCTGAAGCATAGTTCCACCAGGTCACCCACCGGAAGACCGCCTGACCTTTCGGGAGTGAAGGGTCCATCGCCGTTCAGGGCGTTGTTCACATCGATTATCCTGCCCTTCCTGTGTGCTCCGACGGAGATCCCTCCCCCGAGGTGGACGACGATGAGGCTGAGGTCGCGGTAATCCCTGCCCAGGTCCGCCGAGGCCTTCCTGGCAACCGCCTTCTGGTTCAGGGCATGGAGGATGGAGCGCCTGGGGAGTTCCGGATGCCCTGAATACCGGGCTATATCCTCCATCTCGTCCACTACTACCGGGTCCACGATGAAAGAAGGGCATTTGGCCACCCTGGCAAGCTCCCTGGCTATCGGAGCACCCAGGTTGGAGACATGCTCTCCCTGGACCCCTTTACGAAGGTCCTCAATAAGACGGTCCCCGACGGAGTAGGTCCCCCCCTCGATCGGGTAGAGAACGCCGCCGCGTCCGACGATGGCATCGAAAGACGCTATATCCATGCCGGCCTTCCCTAATTCGCTCAGAATGACACCCTCTCTGAAATCGTACTGATCGAAGATATGGTCGAATCCGGCAAGATCATTTCTGGAATGAGTGATCTTGGTCGACCAAACCTCCTCTTCGTTATCGAATACGGATATCTTTGTGGAGGTCGAACCTGGATTGATGGCCAGTATCCTGAAAGTGTCTGACATTGTTCTCCCATCTGGATATGCTTGTAAGATTGTATTATCGAGCTTATTCAATTCAACATTATACTAACTCACAGCAGCGGGAATGCCAATTATATGAAAAAAAGCAACTTTGCGGTGATCGAGGAGCTCAAGGTCATGATGAGGCAGATGGACAGGCTGCGCGAGGGATTCAGGATTGAGAAGGAGGAAGCCATACAGGATTCCGGAGCCGAGCCCCTTGAGAAGTTTCGCCGACGGGCGCAGTCGTACTACAGGATGAGGCTGGCGGGCTTCTCACGGGAAATACTCAGGATTCGGCGTTCCATATCCTCGGACCTGCCCGCGAGGGAGGAAGCGGAGGACCTGGCGGAGATATGCAGGCGGCAGGCCCTGGAACTTGATGCGCACCTGGTTTCCACTCCCAGCAGGCTCCTGCGGGCACGAAGAGAAGGATCCTCCGTGGATGATGTTTAGAATATCAATTTATCCTGCAACCATTTGTGATACGAGGGAGTTCCCCTGAACCCTCCGGTCCAGCTATATTACCTGACCATTATCAAAGGAACCTGAAAGGAATTGAATGAAGGGCATTACGGATAGAGGAGTCGAATCACCGATCAGCGCCGGGGAACTGGAGAGATCTGCAGGGGAGACAATCGTCCTCCACGGCGTAATCCAAAGGATACGCCGCCTGGGATGGGGTGCATTCATAATACTCCGCCGGCACGACGGACTCCTCCAGTGCGTCATAGGCAGCGAGGGAAACGAGAACGTGCTTGACCGGCTGGTGGTGGAACAGTCAGTGGAAGTCACCGGGACCGTGAAGAATGCCAGTATCAAGGACGCCTCCATCAATCCGCGGACCGTCGAGCTCCAGCTGGATTCGGTGCGCGTATTGAGTTCCCCGGCGGAACAGTCGCCGGTGGACATGACGAAGAAGGTCCTGGATCTTCACATCGACACGAACCTCGACCTGAGGCCCCTGAGCCTGAGGCATCCGGTGGAGAGGGCCAGATTGAAGGTGGCCGAAACGCTGGCTTCGGCGTTCAGGAACTCGCTCTCCCGCATGGGCTTCACCGAGATACACACACCGAAGATCTGCTCAGCCGGAGCCGAGGGCGGCGCCAACATCTTCAGGGTCAAGTATTTCGACAGGGAAGCCTTCCTCGCCCAGTCACCCCAGTTCTACAAGCAGATGGGCGTGGGTATCTTCGAAAGGGTCTTCGAGATCGGGCCGGTTTTCAGGGCGGAACCTCATCAGACATCCAGGCACATCAACGAGTACACTTCCCTTGACCTTGAGATGGGCTTCATAAACGGATTCCAGGATGTAATGGCCATGGAGATATCCGTTCTGAGACACTGCCTATCGGCGTTGAGGGAGAACAACGGATACGAGCTGGAGATGCTTGAAGCAGTACTTCCCGAGATACCGGAGTCGATCCCTGCCATTACCCTTGCAGAGGCTCATCGAGTTTTCCTTGATATGACCGGTGAGGACTGCACCGGGGAGCCGGACCTCAGCCCTGAGGAGGAAAAGGTCCTGTGCAGCAGATCAATGGAGGAATGGGGCTCCGAATTCCTGTTCGTCACCCATTTCCCTACGGAGAAGAGACCATTCTACACAATGGACGATCCTGAGGAACCGGGAACCACGCTGAGTTTCGACCTTCTTCTTCGTGGGCTGGAGGTCACGACAGGAGGCCAGAGGATCCATGACTGGCAGACCCAGGTGGACAAGATGAGGGCATTCGGGCTGGACCCTGATTCGTTCCAGGGCTACCTGCAGGCCCACAAGTTCGGGCTGCCGCCTCATGGAGGGCTTGCGATCGGTCTGGAGAGGCTGACAGCCAGGATACTTGATGTGGAGAACATAAGGCTGACCACGATGTTCCCCAGGGATGTGAAGCGACTCACCCCCTGAACATCGGCGGATCTCAGGTTTCGATCATCGGAGGACCTGGAGGAAGATTCGTTTCGTCCTCCTCCTGCTCTTCGGTCTCCTCTTCGTAGATACCTGTCTGAAGTATCAGGTCACGGTCCTTAAGCCCCACGAACTTCCCGAAGGCAGATCTTTCCAGGAGCAGCAGCTTGGCAGCCTTCTCAACCACTTCCACCGCATCACATGCCTCGTCAAGATCACGGCCCAGACCGAGAATGCCGTGCTTGCGCCAGATGACGCAGTCACTCTCACGGAAGGCGGCCGCGGTCTCGATCCCCAGTTCCCATGTACCGGGGGTCATGAAATCAAGGAACCGGACACCTCTCTTCATCAGGAGAGAGATCTCAGGGTGGGACCTGTTCACTGCGTCTTCCAGCATCTCCGCCGGAAGGTCGCTGGAGGAAAGGGCCAGCATGTGGGTCGAGTGCGTATGAACAAGGGAAGCGGTTTCCCAGCCTCTTCCGGCGGCCTGGGCCAGCACCAGGACATGGGTGCTGAACTCCGTGGTCGGTTGCCTGTCCGCTGCAAGTCTTATAACCTTCATTCCATCCGCCGAAACCCTGACCGGGATGATCTCCGTGTCCATGCGGCTGATAAGCTTCCTGAACCTGCTTCCGGCAGTTGTTATCATGAAGGTACGGCCGGATAGTTCCGGTATGGGGACTGGCAGTTCTTCGGTCATGACCTCCCCATCCCAGATCGAGCTGTCGGACCCCGATGGAAGGAGAACGGATATATTGCCCGCATTGGCCTCGGCCCACCCGCTGCGTGCCAGCTGGGCGGCCACGGTGCCTATTTCCTCCCTGGTTGCCTCTATGAGGTCCATTTACGGATCATCTAGTCCCTGAGGACAGTATCGGCGGCGCAGGAGATCATCTCAAGACCTTTCACCAGCTCATCGTCCGTGATGTTCAGAGGCGGCCTGAAGCGGATGCTCCGGGTCCCGCAGGGGAGAATTATGGCGCCGTTCTTCATGATCTCAGTCAACATCATGTTCCTGGTCTTGGTGTCGGGAAGGTCGAAGGCGCACATGAGACCCCTGCCCCTGATGTTGCCTATTCGATCGGGGTGCCTCTCCTGCAGGTCTTCAAGGCCTTCCATCAGCGTAATGCTCCTGGCCCTGACATTCTCGAGTGTATCCTCCTCCACCATTATCTGCAGATATTTGGTGCATCTCACCATGTCCACGAGGTTGCCGCCCCAGGTGGAGTTGATGCGGCTGGATTCATGGAAGACATTCTGCTCTACACTATCTATGCGCTTATTGGAGGCTATTCCGCAGATCTGGGCCTTCTTGCCGAAGCAGAAGATGTCGGGTTCGACTCCCAGGGTCTGCCATGCCCACCATTCCCCCGTGAGGCCCATCCCGCTTTGTATCTCGTCGAAGATCAGCAGGAACTGGTGCCTGTCCGCCCTGAGGCGCAATTGCTGCAGGAACTCCGGCCTGAAGTGGTTGTCACCGCCCTCCGCCTGGATAGGTTCTATGACCAGACAGGCGATATCGTGGCCTCGCTGGTCGATGGCCCTGTCTATCTGCTCAAGGGATAGCTTCTCGGCCTTTTCGACCTCTTCCATGTGCTCTTCGATCGGGAAGACGATGGCGGGGCTGTCCACCCTGGGCCAGTCGAACTTGGGGAAGTACATATATTTCCTCGGGTCTGCTGTATTGGTCATGGAGAGAGTGTAGCCGGACCTGCCGTGAAACGCGTTCCTGAAATGTATTACACTGCTTCCCGTCTCCCCCCTTCCAGCCTTGATGTTCTCCCTGACCTTCCAGTCGAAGGCGGCTTTGAGGGCGTTCTCAACGGCAAGGGCACCGCCCGAGACGAAGAAGAGGTAGGGATGGCTGTCAGGTATGGTTGTGTTCGCGAAGGTCCTGACGAAATCGGCCATCTCCTCGGTGTAGAAGTCGGAGTTGGAGGGCTTATTTATGGCCACATCCGCCAGAAGGGTCCTGAACTCGTCGGTGCACAGGGCCGGGTGGTTCATTCCCAGGGGAGCCGAAGCGAAGAAGCTGAATAGGTCGAGATAGTCCCTGTCCTCCAGAGCATCGTGAATAATCGAGCCCTTGCTCTTCCTGAGGTCGAGAACCATCTCGAACCCGTCTGCCAGCATGTGGCGTGCTATTGTGGGTCTTACTTCTGAAGCGGGCATGTGTTTCATGATACCACCCCTTTCCGGAGATCATTGATGCTTGAAGCAGAAGCTGCCAGGCGTGGTTGCCTGATGCATAGATTAATCTGATGCATTCACTTATTGATGAGTGTCCTCAAATCTCATCCCGGAGGCCTCCTTTGTCAACACTTCTTGCAGGCGGCGTTGCTGTCCAGCTATATTCCTTCTTATCTTGAGAATTTGTGCGCTGCACTTCCAAACTTACTCACAGGGGGATATATGGAACCTATAAGGAGTCTCGTTGAGATGAAGCGCCTGGCCAGGGAGCTTCCATCCAAGAGAGTGGCCGTTGTGAGGGCCGATGAGGTTGAGACCATAACAGCCATTGGCACCGCCGTCAGGGATGATATGGTGGACGCCGTCCTCATAGGTCCTGAGAAGGGCATAAGGGAATCCGCCGAGAAGGCGGGTGTGGACCTCAACGGTATCGAGATCATACATGCCGAGGATGACGACACCGCTTCCCGCAAGGGTGTCGAAGAGGTGCGCTCCGGAAGGGCCGACGTGATAATGAAGGGGCTTGTTGCCACCAGCTCCTTCCTTCATGCCATCCTGGACAGGGAGACCGGCATAAGGGGACCCGGGGCTCTGAGCCATGTGGCGGTCTTCGATGTGCCATCCTACCCTAAGCTTCTGCTGATAAGCGACGCGGCAATGAACATCGCCCCCGATTTCGAGATGAAGGTGGCCATGCTGAAGAACGCAATAATAGTGTCCAAGGCCCTTGGGATCGAGCATCCGAAATCAACCTACGTATGCGCCAAGGAGGTCCCCTACGACAAGATGCCATGCACCATGGAAGCCGCAAGGATGAAGGAGATGGCCGATAACGGGGAGTTCGGCGACATTATCTTCGACGGTCCACTTGCCATGGACCTGGCCGTGTCGAAGGACGCATGCAGGATAAAGAAGATAGACAGCCCGGTGGGCGGGGATGCAGACCTCCTTATACTCCCCGACATAGAGGCTGCGAATATCCTGTACAAGACCCTGATATTCCTTGCCGGCGGAGAGCTGGGAGCCGTGATAATGGGCGCCCTCAATCCCGTGGTGCTCACGTCCAGGGCCGACTCCGCCGAGTCCAAGCTCTGCTCCATTGTGCTCTCGGGCGTGGTTGCCGGTTACGGACGCGAAGGCGGAAGCTGATGAAGCTGGCCATAGCCAGTGACCATGCAGGCTTCCCGCTGAAGGAGGAACTGCTCTCCTGGCTTGCGGGACTGGACGGAGTGGAGCCGGTGGACCTGGGGCCGGAGAACCTTGATTCCGTGGACTATCCCGATTACGCCGGGCTCCTCTGCCGGCGAATCCTGTCGGGAGATGCCGAGAGGGGCATTCTCATCTGCAATTCAGGACTGGGGATGAGCATGAGTGCAAACAGATACATCGACATCAGGGCAGCCCTCTGCCTCTATCCCGATATGGCCTACTGGGCCAGACATCACAACAACGCCAATGTCCTGGTGCTGGGGGGAGGAATGACCGCCCCCTTCCTGGCCAGGGAGATAGTGGAGGTTTTCCTTCGCGAGCCTTTCGACGGAGGCAGGCACGAAAGAAGGGTCTGCAAGATGGATTCCCTCCCGGGGGATGAGCGCATCTGAAATCGCGGAGGAGCATATGATCGACCTGATCTGCGGCGCCCGGCCCAATTTCATGAAGATCGACCCGATCGTCCGGAACATGGACCAGGGGATTCCGGTGCGTATCGTTCACACCGGGCAACATTACGACCACATCATGTCCCAGAGCTTCTTCGATCAGCTCCAGCTGCCGCAGCCTGACCTTAACCTGGAAGTGGGCTCGGCCAGCATCACCGTCCAGACGTCGGAGATAATGCGAAGGTACGAGGATGTTGTTCTTCAGGGAATGCCCGGAGCTGCAGTGGTTGTAGGGGATGTGAACTCGACCCTGGCCTGCTCGCTCGTGGCGGTCAGGTACGGCATTCCTGTTGTCCATGTGGAGGCGGGCCTTCGCAGCTTTGACAGGAGCATGCCTGAAGAGATCAACCGTGTACTCACCGACCAGATAGCCGAACTCCTGCTCATAACCAGCTCCGAGGCAAGGGACAACCTTCTTGCCGAAGGCAGGAGCAGCCCTATGATAAAGCTGGTGGGTAATCCCATGATAGACACTCTGAAGAGACTCCTTCCAAGGGCCTTGGCCACGGAAGAGCCGCCTGCCCGGGACCCATACTGCCTGGTTACGCTGCACAGGCCTTCCAACGTGGATGAGCCCCAGCGGCTGCAGGAACTGCTCAACGCCCTTGGCTCACTGGAGGATATGGAAGTAGTATTCCCCGCCCACCCGAGGACACAGGGCAATATTCGGAACTGGAATCTGGAAGTGCCTCGGAACTTGATCATGGGGGAGCCCATGACATATCTGCAGTTCCTTGCGGCACAGGCATGCGCCGCAGTTGTGATCACAGATTCCGGAGGGGTTCAGGAGGAGACCAGCGTCCTGGGAGTCCCATGCGTCACCGTAAGGACCAGCACTGAGAGACCGGTGACCCTGGAGCTGGGGACCAATGTCCTGTGCCAGGATGTCCTGGCCCTCAGGGATGCTGTCAGTAGGCAGATTGAGAAGCGCCCGTCCGTGCCTCCGGAGATACCCCTGTGGGACGGCGGCTCCGGGGCCAGGATTGCAGCAGCCATAGAGGAATTCATTGGAGGAAAAAGATGAGACCCTTGCCCAGATCATGTGCCTTCGCAATCCTGCTTGCACTTCCCTGGGGCACCGGTTGTGAGGACGGTTCCACCGGTGACCGCCTGGGGTTTTCCACAGCAGACGCCGGCACACAGAGATTCGCCGTGTCGATTCAGGGGGACGACGTGGGCTATATGCAGCTTGACATCGAGGAGTACGGCCCCGACTCCCTTCTCATTACACAGACAATAAGCTGGAACATGATACTCATGGGCAATCGGCGGGACATCGAGATGTCCATGACGGCCGTTACCGACACGATCTTCGACCTGGGCCGGATGGAGATGCTGATGTCCGACGGCTCCGCGGAGATATCAGCCAGTGCCGTCCGCCGTGATTCCCTCCTGTTCTCGTCCATAGGTACGGCCGGCAGGGAGATAGAGAACAGCACTGTCATAGAGGGTGAATATCTTCCGGTCCTTGCCGATCTGGCCTGCGCTTCCATGGAATGGGCCGAGGGACAGGAACGGAGCTTCCAGTCCTTCGATCCTGCCAGCGGTGTCATTCTTTCTGCTACGGCGGTCTGCCAGGGCTTCGAGCCGGTGGATCTTCTCGGGGACACGGTGATCGCCGCAAGGCTGGAACTGTCCCAGATGGGTACCAGGAACCTGGTCTGGATCTACGCCGGTCAGATAGTGAGGGAGTACGAGCAGGGACTCGGCATGGACATGACCAGGGTCCCTCCGGGGCAGGGTGGAGAGATAATCGCCACCAGGGACCTTTACGAGGTATTCGCCGTTTCCTCCACTCCTGTGCAGGACCCCCGTGCGGTCAGGAACAGGACCTTCGTCCTCGAAGGCGACATAGACTGGGACCAGTTCCAGCTTGACCTGCCTCCGGTTCAGACTGCCTCGGGGTGTACAGTCTCCGTGTCCAACGGGATCCCGGATGCAGCCATTCCATTTCCTCCTGTCAGTGTCCCCGACACACTTCTGCGGTACACGACGCCACAGCCCATGATACAGTGCAGGGACTCCCTGATTGCGGCCACGGCTGAAGAAGTTACAGCCGGAAGCGGGAATTCCTGGGAGGCCGCCAGGAGGATATGCTCCTTTGTGGACACAAGCGTCGAGAACAGCCCCACCGTCTCGCTCCCCTCTGCGGTGGACGTTATGGAGAACCTGAGGGGTGACTGCAACGAGCACACCATTCTTTTCGTTGCTCTGGCGAGATCGGTGGGCCTGCCTGCGAGGATATGCGCCGGCATCGTCTATCTGGACGGTTCTTTCGGCTACCATGCCTGGCCCATGGTGTGGGTCGGACAGTGGGTCGCAATGGATCCCACATTCGGTCAGTACGTTGCCGACGGCACTCATGTCATCCTGGCCACCGGCGATCTCCAGTCCCAGTACGTAGTCAATTCGGTAATCGGCAGACTGAGTGTCACCGAACTGGTTGGAAGGTAATGATCTCGGACAGAGAGACCCTTGCCATGAGAAAAGCCCTCAGGCTGGCCGGCCGTGGAAGGGGGAACACCTTTCCCAACCCCATGGTCGGTGCAGTCATACTGGCACTCGACGGGACCGAGGCCGGTGATGGCTTTCACAGGAAGTGCGGTGCTCCCCATGCCGAGGCTGTGGCGATTTCATCCGCCGGAGACAGGGCACGGGGCGCTACGCTCGTTGTAACTCTCGAGCCCTGCTGTCACCAGGGACGGACAGGACCCTGCACCGATCGGATTATCGATGCTGGGATTTCCAGGGTGGTCATCGCCATGGAGGATCCCGACCCCAGGGTTTGCGGCAGAGGGGTGGAGCAGCTTCGCGATGCCGGACTCGAGGTCCAGGTGGGCCTGATGAGCGGTGAAGCGGCGAGGCTGAACCGTGTCTACCTCCATTACCTCAGGACAGGAAGAAGCTGGGTGACCCTTAAGATGGCCCTGAGCCTGGACGGAAGGATCGCCGCCGAAGACGGGACCAGCCGCTGGATATCCTGCGAGGAGTCACGCAAGACCGTCCACAGGAAGAGGGCTTCCGTCGGAGCTGTAATGACCGGAGCCGGAACGGTCAGGAAGGACGACCCGGAGCTCACCGTCAGATTGACGGCGCTGCCCCCGGCGGGCCAGCCCGCGAGGATAGTCCTCACTCGCAGCGGTGACCTTGGAAGCTCGGAGAATATTGTCAGGGCCCCCGGAAGGGTTATCCTGGCTTACCCCGAAGGTGCCGGGCCTTCCATGAAAAAATTCAGGGACAGCAGGAAGGTGGAGCTATGGGAGATGCCGCCTGACGAAACGGGCGGGGTCCGGCTCCTCTCACTTCTCAAGCGCACCGCGTCCGAAGGTTTCGGCGAGATCCTGTGCGAGTCCGGTCCCGGGCTTTCCACCGTTCTCCTGTTGCAGGGCCTTGCAGATTCAGTAATGATCTTCTCCGCCCCGATGTTACTCGGGGGAGAGGGAAGACCCGCCTTCGGGGAGCTGGGCATCCGGAGCATGGAGAAAGCGTTGAGGCTTGAAAATGTCACCTGCAGGCGATCAGGATCCGATTTCCTTACGGAGGGTGAGTTTGTTCACAGGACTGATTGAGGACAGGGGTAAGATCACGGGTCTTGCCGGCGGGAGACTCACGGTGGCCACTGAACTGGCTGAGGAATCCGCGGAGGGAGACAGCCTGGCAGTAGACGGCTCCTGTCTCACGGTTGCCGGGATGGCAAGGGGAAGCCTCTCCTTCCACTGTTCCCCCGAGACTATCGCCAGGACCGTGATATCCGGATACCGCCCGGGCCTCGAAGTGAACCTGGAGAGGCCCATTATGCTCTCCGACAGGCTCCACGGTCATCTGGTCACCGGCCATGTGGACGAGACGGGCACCGTGCTGAGGGTCCAGAGAGAGGGAGGAGGGATGACCGCTTGGGTATCCTGTCCTTCAGGCAGCGCGGGTCTTCTTGTACTGAAGGGTTCGGTGGCAGTGAGCGGGATCAGCCTTACAGTGGCATCGCTGGACTCCAGCAGGTTTTCGGTTGTCCTGATACCTGAAACCCTGAAGAGGACCACGGCTGAAAGCTGGAGACCGGGCACTGCCGTGAACCTGGAGTACGACATCCTGGGCAAGTACATTCGACAACAGGTCAAAGCATTGCTTTCCGCGGCTGAATTGAGGGAGTACCTTGAGCAGTAGCATGATAGTCGGTGCAGATGAGGCGATCCACGCCATATCCAGTGGCCGGATGGTAGTGGTGGTGGACGACGAGAACAGGGAGAACGAGGGGGACCTGGTGATAGCGGCGGAGAAGTGCGATGCCGATGCCGTGAACTTCATGGCCCTGGAGGGCAGGGGTCTCATATGCCTGTCGATGGAGAAGGATGATCTTGAACGGCTCGGGATACACGAGATGGTTCCCAGGAACACTTCCCTTCACGAGACGGCCTTCATGGTAAGTATTGACGCTATCGAGGGAGTATCCACAGGTATCTCGGCCCACGACAGGGCCAGGACCATATCCGTGGCCATTGATCCGTCCTCCCAGGCCTCTGACCTTGCCAGGCCAGGGCATATCTTTCCCCTGGCCGCCAGACCAGGGGGTGTCCTGGCAAGGACAGGGCATACCGAGGCTGCAGTCGACCTGGCCAGACTGGCAGGATTGAAACCCGCCGGAGTCATATGTGAGATAATGAACCGTGATGGCTCGATGGCCAGACTTCCCCAGCTGACGGAGTTCGCCGTGAAGCACGATCTGGTACTCACCTCGGTGGAGGAACTGGTAAAGTACAGGAGGAAGACTGAGAAGCTGGTGCGGGAGGTTGCGTCATCCACTCTGCCCACGGACTACGGCATTTTCCAGCTCAGGATCTTCGAGAGCGTCACCGATGGTGAGGTTCACGTAGCACTGGTCAAGGGTGATGTGCGAGGTAAGGAGAACGTTCTGGTGCGTGTGCATTCCCAGTGCCTGACAGGCGACGTGTTCGCCTCGAGGCGGTGCGACTGCGGGAGCCAGCTCCATGCCGCCATGAGGAGAGTCGATGCCCATGGGACGGGAGTCATCCTCTATATGGCCCAGGAGGGCAGGGGAATCGGCCTGGCGAACAAGATCAGAGCCTACCATCTTCAGGACCATGGGATGGACACCGTGGAGGCGAACGAGCAGCTTGGATTCCCAGCGGACCTGAGGGATTACGGAACGGGTGCCCAGATACTTTCCGAGCTGGGTCTGACCACCATAAGGCTTATGACCAACAACCCGAAGAAGATAATAGGACTGCGGGGTTACGGTCTGGAGATAACGGAGAGGGTGGGTATAGAGGTCCCGCCTACACAGGAGAACCTTAGCTATCTGAGAACCAAGAAGAACAAGCTGGGACACATGCTTGAGGAGGTTGACGATGACCTGGATACATGAGGGCAAGCTGGACGGTGAGGGGCTCAAGCCGGCCATTGTGGTGTCCCGTTTCAACAGCTTCATCACGGGAAAACTGCTGGACGGAGCCCTGGACTGCCTTGAACGGCACAATGTGAACACGGATGACATAGACGTCTTCTGGGTGCCCGGAGCCTGGGAAATACCGGCCCTGGCCCTGCGCGTGGCTGATACCGGGAAATTCGACTGCGTCATCTGCCTCGGTGCCGTCATCAGGGGGGATACCCCCCATTTCGAGTACGTTTCCTCTGAGAGTGCCAAGGGAGTAGCCCAGGCCGCCATGCTGACCGATGTTCCCGTCATATACGGCGTAGTTACGGCGGACACCGTGGAGCAGGCAGTTGACAGGGCCGGCACAAAGTCCGGCAACAAAGGTTTCGATGCCGCCATGACAGCCCTGGAGATGACCGCACTTTACGACCATGTGGCAAACCTGGAGTCCTCCAGTGAGGAGGCGCCCCAGGAGGAAGAGGGCGACTGAGGATCCATGGGAGTAAGGAGCCGTGGCCGAAAGGCACTACTTCAGGCCAGATTCGCGGCGGAGGTCAACGGCAGGTCCCTGTCAGCCAATTTGGAGTCCTTGAGGGAACTTATGGCAGACCCGGAGCTGGGTATCGGCGTCCCGCTCGACGAGGAGGACTGGAACTGGATCGCCTCCCTTGCCGAGTCGGTCCGGGACCACCTTCCCGAAATAAGGGAAAGCATCGGGAAGGCTTTGGAGAACTGGACGCTGGACAGGCTCAGCATTGTCACCAGATTGATACTGGAGCAGGCCCTGGGGGAGATGATCTACCATCGACCCCCCACCCCGGCAGCGGTGGTCATCGACGAATCCATCGAGCTGGCAAGGATGTTCGAGACTGACGAGGTGGCCGGGCTGGTGAACGGGGTGCTGGACTCAATTTCAGCCGGACAGAGGAAGGGCGGGTGACCGGGAGAACATTATGCTTCTCAGAGTCATAACTGATATCCACAGCAATCTGCAGGCACTTGAAGCGGTCCTGACGGACCCCCCCGGGGCCTCGGCCGACAGCACGCTCTGCCTCGGTGATGTGGTGGGGTACGGAGCGGACCCGGCCCGCTGCATCCAGCTGATCAGGGAAAACTGCCGAATTGTGGTGCGCGGCAACCATGACGCCGGAGCTGCTGGGCAGGTCTCCCTGGACAGGTTCAACTGGGAGGGCGCCACCGCCATACGCTGGACAAGGTCCGTACTGGGCCATGGCGAGATCAAATGGCTCTCGCTTCTCCCCCATTTCTTCGAACTTCAGGAGTTCTTCCTCTGCCACAGCTACCCGGCGGACCCCGAGAGCTGGACCTACGTCCTCAGGCGGAACCAGGCTCTGGCCTCCATAAATGCCAGGGAGGGCCAGATATCGCTGATAGGCCATACGCATCTGCCGGGAGTGTGGTCAGAGGACGGCAGCTTCAGTGAGATAGACTCGGGCGATTTCTCCAGTGTGCGGCTTATCAATGTGGGCAGCGTCGGACAGCCGAGAGATCGCGATCCTAGAGCCGCCTACCTCCTGATCGACACCGAGAGGAGGACCTGGGAGCATCGCAGGGTTGAGTACTCCATTGAGGACGCCGCAGCGAGGATACGTGAGGAATCGCTTCCCGAGGTCCTGTGGCAGCGACTCTACCGGGGGACATGACCGTTTCGCAGGCGCGGTTGCCTCAACAGCGACCTGACCTGAACCAACCCATGCATTCCTGTTGAGGACGCCGCAGCGAGGATACGTGAGGAATCGCTTCCCGAGGTCCTGTGGCAGCGACTCTACCGGGGGACATGACCCCCGCTGGAGGCCGTATCCTCCATTATTCCCAGCATCCTCTGCGCGGTGAAGTCCCAGTTGAATCCCTGAGCCCATTTCATGGCGTTGCGACCCAGTTCCGATCTCCTGGTGGGATCACGTGCCAGCCTTCCCATCTCGCCCACCAGGGCCTCAAGGTCTCCATGGGGCACCAGGATGCCGGTCTCGCCGCCCCTTACTGAGTCACGGAGGCCGTCGCTGTCGCTTGCGATCACCGGGGTACCGCAGGCATTGGCCTCTATCACGGTCAGACCCCACCCCTCCTTCTCCGATGGGAACACTGCAGCCCAGGCGCGTCTGAGCCAGTGGAGCTTCCGTTCCTGGGGCACGAAGCCGTGGAAGCTGACGGAACCCTCCAGACCCAGCCTTGCGGTCAGTTTTCTCAGCTCCCCCTCGTAATCACCGGAGCCAAGAACCACCAGACTGCAGTTCATGCCTGTCTGCCGGAGCAGTCCCAGGGCCGTTATTATCATTTGTATCCCTTTGTACTTCTTCAGTCTACCGACATAGAGGAAAGTATCCGGATCGGGTTCAGGAGGACCGGGCGTGTAGAAATCCGTGTCTATCCCGCAGGGTATCACGGAGATGTCCCCCTCGGGTATTCCCCTCCTGACAAGGTCTCGCATGGTGGAATCGGAGATGGCAACGAAGCGGGAGCCCCTGTAGGCCCTGGGTATGAAGGATTCCATTAAGTTGACGTAAAGCGCCAGGGGGAACATTACCTCGCGGAAGGCCGTTGTCCCGAAGAGGTGCGGGACCACGGTTAGCACCGGCACGGGTGACCACCTCGGGCTGTAGAACGGTACCTTGCACAGGTCCTCGATCACCAGGTCGAAGTTCGATCCTATGTCCAGGGAGAGGGCGAACCTCTTCAGCGTGAAATTGAAGGTGTTGCGTCTCCCATGCCGGAGGATGCGCACTCCGTCGATCCATTCCTCAGGGGGAAGTCCGGTCACGGCATGGGATATCTGGGTCACCTTATGCCCCGCCGCCACAGAACGCTTCAGGATCTCGTGAAGGTGCACCTCCGCCCCGCCTGCCTCCGGGTTCCTCGGGTCCCTCCAGTTAAGGGCCAGTATCCTCATATCAGTCCTTCCCCGGTTTCTCGGCGAAGACGCCTATAACGCAGCCCAGACCGGGTCCAAGGGGAGATGCCTCCGCAGTCTTCCGGATCCTTGCCCTGAACCTGTGAACTGGGGGCAGGATCACGGGTCTCAGGGGGAGCCTTATTCCAAGCTTCATGAACGCTTCCCTGAGGACCCTGTAGAAAAGCGAGGGGGAGAAAAACCTGCCGTAGCTGCCCCGGGGCTCGAGACCGGCCCTCTTCAGGAGCCTGCCAAGGCTTCCCACGGTATACTGGGTCTCCCAGCCGGCGAACCATGCGTCGAACGAAATGAGAAGCTTCTTCATGAGGGTGTAGACATGCAGGGTCTGAGGTACGTCCACCAGGACAGTGCCGCCGGGCCTGATCACCCTTGCGTTCTCCTGCAGGAAGGGAAGGGGCCGGCGGAAATGCTCCAGGACACCCTGGTGGAAGACAAGGTGGAATGAATCATCCCCGAAGGGTAGGGCAAGGGCATCGCCGCATACCAGAAGCAGTTTCACCCCGGCTCTGTCAGCCGCCTCCCGGGCCAGCCGGAGAGCTTCGTGGGAGTAGTCCAGTGCAACCACCACCGCTCCCCGGGAGGCCAGGGTGACGCTGTCCCTTGCGGTGGCGGCCCCGACTTCCATTACGGTAATGCCGGCCACGTCCATACGCCTGCCCAGTTCCTCGGGGATGCGGCTGTCGTTGTCGTATATCTCGTCCAGGTCACGGTCACGACGCCAGAAGTCGTCCCAGTGCCTGCGCTCCGATGTTTTCCCGCCCATGCGGCTAATCTACAAAACGAAGCCGGACTTAACTATCTTGACTTTTCGGCTGGATCAGAAATGGTGAGCAGGAAAATGTCCCATTCTGGTGCCAGGCACCAGAATGGGACATTCATTCCTTATGAGGCTAGAGCTTCATGAGCTTGAGAGCGGTGGCTCCTTCAGCGTCCCTCACTTCGACGATGTAGCAGCCTCTTGCCAGGTTGGAACCGTTCACGAGTAGCGACCCGCTGAAGGGTTCCTCAGACAGGACCCTTCCGGACATGTCGTACACGGTCAGGGTTCCCTGTCCGAACCCCTGGGATTCTATGGTAACCGAGGTATAGAAGGGATTCCCATCGGCCGAAAGGGATCTGGTTACCGCTGCCGCACCTTCGCCGGCCACTCCCGTATTCTGCTGTATGTATACCTGCACGAAGCCGTTGTAGTTGCTGGCAAGGACATCGAACAGACCGTCCTCGTTCCAGTCGTCCACCCAGAACCTGGCACCGGAGCTGCCGGTGTTGATGATGCTCTCGGAGCCGGAGAAGACAGGTTCGGCGTTTGTCCCGGTGTTCTCGTAATAATAGATCCTGTAGTCGTTGGCACCGCAGAGGAGGTCCTTCTTCCCGTCCTGGTTCATGTCCAGCACCTGGGGACAGTTCCTGTAGTGATTGATGGAGGTTCCCGAACTCTCAAGGAAGGTATAGGTGTTGTAGACGGGGTCGGTGTCGATGGTGTCGTTGTGGTAGAGTCTCACCTCGCCGCCCTGGGTTCCCACGAGAAGGTCCCTCTCGCCGTCCTCATCCCAGTCCACGCACACCGGTGCAGCATTGTAACCAACGTCTATGGTCACACCGCCGCAGACTATGTCCGCTTCCTTGGTGAGTGTGATAGGCGCTTCCGAGGTTCTTCTGTAGAAATGCATGAAGCCGTTACGGTCACCGACTATGATGTCCAGCATTCCGTCGTCGTCGTAGTCCACAACCTGTGGATTCGTTGAGCCGGTGCATCAACCAGAGGCCATGGTGATGTTCACACCGTCGGCCTGCAGGTAAGAGAACGAGTTGAAGACGGGGGCGTCGTTGCTTCCCTCGTTTTTGTAGAACCGTATGTAACCTGATGAGAACTGGCCCAGTATGAGGTCCTTCAGAGTATCCCCGTCCCAATCCACCACGCAGGGCGCCGCGTAGTACCCGACGTCAATGGTTGTGCCGCCGGACTGAAGATTATAGGGGGACGCAAAGCTGAAGGTCTGGGAGAAAGCCACTGACGATGCAAGAAGAAGCAGAAGCAGAATTGACTTCATATCGTACGCTCCCTTCGATTCGGATAAATGGATTCGGATGAATATGTTGCTCTTTTCCAGAAACGCAAGTCTCATGTAAAAAGAGGGCGGCCACCTGGCCGCCCCCAGATCGGTATCTTCTCGAGCGATCAGTTCATCAGGTCGGGTCTGCCCAACCATCCCAGGTAACCGTTGCGCACGTAGCGCCAGTACCTGTTGAGCCTTCTGGGGACCGAAGCCCTGTCCCAGTCGGTGGGCCTGTAGACCCCGGGGTCCGGAACAACTAGTGAACCGACGTAGGAGCCCTCGCTGTAGACCTTGTCTATCTCTTCGGCAATGGTGTCCATATCCTCCTCGGAGGCAACCCCGTTGGAGGTGGCCTTGTAGAACTGAACCGTGACTCTGATGGGGAAGTTGGGATCCCTCTCTATCTCGAGTCCGTCTATCTCGGTGAAGGGTCCTTCGAGCTCGCCGTGGCCTATCACGGCAGCCTCCACGTCGGAGCTCCTGAATGAAGATTCACCGGCAGCACCCATTGTCATGCAGGCATCCTCGCAGCACTCGACGTCATCGAACCATGTGCTCTGCGGGTTCCTCTGCTTCAGGGGTATCTGGATGAGGAGGACCATGTTCAGGTTGCTCTCTTCGGAGATCTCGGAGGGGTCACCGCCCTGCTGTGCGTATTCGACCCTGAAGTCGGATATCCTCTGCCCCGTGAGGCTTGCCCTCTCTCCGTTGTCGTTGAAGAAGAGCCTCTGGCCCCAGCTCCACGAGCCGGGGACGGCGTCCCTGGCGTTGTCTATCACCGTGACACTGGTGCCTTCACGGGTCACGAGTATCGTAAGCACTGCGGGGTCTCCCTCGTAGGACTGGTAGTTGTAGAGCACCGGATTGAAAGTTGCGTTGCCGTCTCCCGGAATGGGCAGGAATACTGCCTGTGCGCTGACCAGGACAACGCTGTCCCTTTCTGCCAGAAGGCTGTGTTCGTCACTGTCCCAGGATTCGGGATCGTGAAGGTAGTAACGGATGTTGTCGACGAAATCGGTCAGCGAGACCGGGGCCAGGTCCTCGCCTATCTCGTTCCCGACCAGCAGGTAGAAGTTGTCCGGGTCCATGTCCGCAGAAAGGTCGTGGAAGTTGGGGTAGCGTATCACGGGCATACAGGTGAGAGTGGGATGCTCCGCACCGTTCTGGTAGCTGTGCACCTGTATGGTCATGTCCGAGATGTTGGGCCCCCAGCAGGAGCCGTAGTACCTGCCGGTGTCCTCCCAGGTCACGTTCACCACGTCCAGGCCGTGGGAAGAGGCCATCTGCATCACCTTGCTGTCCCAGACCATTTCCGCTACTCTGTTGACAACCTCCTGGTAGTCTTCCCGGGCCGACCTGCCGGGGCAGAAGTACGCGGCAACGGACACCGATATGATCATCAGGGTCGTCATCGTATTCAGCAGCATTTTCATTACCTCCCGTTAACTGTACAAGTAGATCGCGTTCCCTTCATTCACTGCTGTTACACGATTTCGGGATATCTTATTCCGTTGGATAGGGACGCACCCAATTTCGCCAAGTTGCACACAAAGCAGCAACTTGGCGAAATTGGGTGCGTCCCTGCGGCTGCGGCTAGAAAATGTTGAACAGCCTTAGGAAGTCTATCAGCTGGTACTCGTAGGAGAGCAGGTCGGCTCCGTCGGTGAACACGCTGTCTATGTAGAACTCGGCGTAATGGTCGTTGCTCAGCTGCACGAAAACCCAGTTGATGTCCGTGACCTGCACAGAGTCGACCCATTCCAGGGAGCCAGGCTCCGGCGCGAGCCTGCCGTGGCATCCCCTGGGGCACAGCTTCGTGTCGTTTCCACCGGGGTACATTGCCGGGTCGTCGTTGCCGGAGAAGAGGTAGAGCTTGTTACCCACGGTGTCTATGTAGATGTCCTGAGCGAAGTCCATGGAGTCGGCGCAGCCCAGACCCCATCCCGTGCCGTTGTCGTAGAAGACAAGACCGTTGGACTCGGTGCCCACCCTCATCTGCCTCTCGTTCATCTGGGCTTCAGCCCTTGTGTCAACACGGTTGGAAAAACCTGTCGAGTAATTGAGACCTTCGGTTGCCTTCACCTGATAGTAACCGGCTGAAGTGGCGATGTGGGTATAGGTGGTGTCCGCCGAAATGTACTCGGACCATGATCCAGGTATTGTCGTGGCGAAGTAGATGTGGTAACCGTCGACGGGGACATCGACCGGATCCCAGAACAGTACTACTGTATCCCCCATGGATGCATCTTCGTCTATCTGGAGGTTCTGGACATCGGGAAGCGTCCCGGAGGGTGCAGACGGTTCGCTGGAGCATCCCAGCACAAGCGCCATAACGGCTGACATTATAAGATATTTCTTCATGAAATCTCCTGTCCGGTATTAAATTCCGTTCCTCAGGACAATATATCCTCATTCATCATCATCGGACAAACCCTTGCCAAACAGTGTACATATGTTTACATATCATGTATGAGACACATTATCGCGCCTGTCCTGAGCTGGTATTCCTTTCGCAGGGGCGTGGTCCCTCCGGAGGACATGGCGGCCTGTATCGCGGGGAAGGGTTTCTCCGGGGGGATACTGGCCGACCGTGATGTTGCCTGCGGGCAGCTGGAGTTCGGCAGGGCATGCAGGGAGAACAGGGTGACCGGAGCGGCTGGTGTCCAGCTCGCCATCAGCGGGTCGGACGTGATGTTTGCGTCTATGGAGGGCGGCTGGGGTCAGTTGTGCGCACTGGTCACATCGGCTCTCCTACCGGACCGGATCCCCCTGGAAGACACAATGGCGGACGCGTCGGCCCTGGTGGCCGTCACACCGGGACCCTCGGCGGCCGTGGCGCTGCGGGACGAGCTAGGCTTCACCGGAGGGATCTACGTCGGCGTTCCTCCCGGGAACATCTCGGGGGTGTCGCCCGAAGAGGCTGAAGGCGGCATACTGGATGCCGGGTTCCAGCCCCTGGCGGTATGGCCGGTGATGTTTACCTGCGATGAGCAGGTGCGCGCCCACCGCATACTCAGACGGGGTTACCTTGCCATCGAAAAGAGGAAACCGGCGGAATCGGAGTTTGACGGTCCGGGGAACGTGATGCCCGACGCCGGAGTGTTCCGCAGGAGCTTCAGGGGAGCGGACCGGTCGCTGCGGAACAACCAGTACCTTGCCGAGACACTGCCGTCACTGCCGGTGGTCGGCAGCTGCGAGAGGACCAGGGTCAGCGAGGAGGAGCAGCTTCTTTCGGAAATAGCCGGGAGCAGGGTGGAAACCCTCTACAGGGGCAGTCTCGCCGCTCGAAGGAGGATGGAGATGGAGCTGGGGGCCATCAGGGAGAACGGCCTGGCCGGCTATTTCCTGCGGTTCTTCGAGATAGTGGAGCACTGCCGGGAACGCGGCATAGCCGTTTCCGCAAGGGGCTCCGCCGGGGGAAGCCTGGTGGCATACCTTCTGGGCATCTCCATCATCTGCCCCATTCAGCATGACCTGTCCTTTTCCAGGTTCTTCAACGTGCTTCGGTCCAGTCCACCGGACATAGACCTGGACATAGACAGCTCCAGGAGGGACCAGGTCATAGACTGGTTCCTGGAGAAGTCCGGCAGGAGGGGGGCTGCGGTATCCCAGACCGTTACCCACAGGTCCAGATCGGCCTTCAGGGTTGCCGCGACCGGGCTGGGGATGAGCACCGCCGAGATGGACACCCTGACAAGACTTCTGCGCTACAGGGAGAGCAAGGTCTGGGAGAGACCGGTGGCAGGACGGGCGCTGGAGGATTCCCTGCTCCTAAGGGGCATTCCTTCTCACCTTGCCCCCCATCCCTGCGGTCTGGTGTGCACACACGGGCCTGTGGACCGGCTGGTTCCCCTGCATCCCAGCGCAATGGGCTGCCACATCACACATTTCGACAAGGACGGCGTGGAGAAGATGGGACTCCTCAAGATGGACCTCCTGGGTCAGCGGGGGCTCACAACGGTGTCCATTGTCTGTTCGAGGCTGGACAGGAACCCCATGGACGTGTTCCGGAGGGGGGGATGTATTCCCCGTGGCGCAATGGAACTGCTGGACAGGGGTGCCACCATAGGGGTGGTACACGTTGAATCGCCGGCCATGCGGGGTCTGCTGAGGGAGATGAGGATAAGGACCATGGAGGATGTGGGCAGGGCCCTGGCACTGGTTCGACCCGGAGCGGCGGCGGGAGGGGGCAGGCAGAACTACATGGAGTGCGTTTATTCAGGCAGGATGCACGATTCGTGCCTTCCGGAGCTGCGTCCTCTCCTGAAGGAGAATATGGGCGTGATGCTGTACCAGGAGGATGTGTCCAGGGCGGCGGAGGTGCTGCTGGGACTGGACGAAGCCTCCTCCGACCTTCTCAGGAGGCAGCTGAAGAAGAAGATGGTGGCCGAGGAGGAGATAATTTCCGTCTGCCGGCGAAGGTGCATGGGGCCCGAGAAGGCAGGGACGGTTTGGAAGGTGCTCTCCGGTTATGCAGGGTACGGTTTCTGCAAGGCCCACGCCTTCACCTACGCCGCTGTTGCCTGCGGCGCCGCCGGTCTCAAGGTCGAGAGGCCGGCGCTTTATATGGCGTCGGTCATGGCGGCGGGAGGCGGATTCTACTCCTCGAGGGTCTACCTGGAGGAGGCCAGGAGACTTGGAGTTGATTTTCGACCTCCGGGAGTGAACTCAGGCGAATGGCTGACCCGTGAGAGGGACGGATACATAGTCCCCGGGTTCCATCACCTGAAGGATATGGGAGCGGTGGAGTACAGGAAGCTGGCTGCGGGAAGACCCTACCGGTACCCGTCGGACGTGCTTGCCGCTGGATGCGGGCTGTCCCTGTGCAGGAACATTGCCGCGGCGGGATGCTTCGGGGAGCTGGGCTTCTCCCCTCCCGAGGCACTGATGCAACTGGAGGCCAGGGATGGAGGCTTCTTTCCCGGCACGCCTCCGGGGACTCCCGCCCTGCCGGACTATTCGATGGAGACCAGGGTCGCCATGGAGCTGGGGCTCCTCGGGCTTCCGCTGGCGTGCAACCCCCTTGAGCTGTTGGACCCGCCCTCCGGTACAGTCCCGCTGGGAGAGGTGCCTGTCTCAGGCGGCTTCAGCATATGGGGGAGGTTCGTCACGGGCAGGAGGCTTGGGGCCGGGGCTGGTTTCCTGATGCTGGAGGATACCACCGGGGTGGCGGACATCTTCCTTCCTTCCCCGCTCTTCTCAAGGGCTGAGTCCATTCTTGTCCGTCCCGAGGCTACCATTATAGTAAGGGGAAAGGTGGAACGGGGAAACAGGATCAGGGGGATGCGGGTGGAAGCCGGCCCGCTGTCCACGGAGCCGCTGGCACCTGAACCTCCCGAGAGATAGGAAAGTGAACCTGCTGGAAGGATAAAGAGATGGCAGTACGCCCGCTCAAGCCGGAAGAGCTCAGATGGAGATGCCCGCTGGATGCCCTTGACTTCAAAACCACTGACGACATCAAGCCCACGGGAGAGATCGTCGGGCAGGAGAGGGCCATAAAGGCCCTGAAGCTGGGGCTGGAGATACCTTCCATAGGCTACAACATGTTCGTTACCGGAGTATCCGGTACCGGGCGGGAGACCACCATAAAGAAGATCCTGGATGGTATGGACACCACTACCGATGACCTCAGGGACATCATGTACGTAAGGAACATGGAGGAACCAAGTAATCCGGTGGTGCTGACTTTTCCCGCAGGAGACGGGTCCAGGTTCGTCGATACCCTCGGGGAGTGCGTGGCCCTCCTGAAGAGCAACATCCCCGCGGTCCTCAGCAGTGAGAAGGCGGAGATGGAATCCAGAGCGTTGAAGACCACCTTCAGCGATCGGAAAAAGGAGATCATGGAGCAGGTCAAGAACAAGGCCTCGAAGGACGGGTTCACAATCGTGAATGTTCCCGTGGGCCCCGGCGAGTTCAGGCCTGATGTGCTTCCTGTGATGAACGATGAACCGGTGACCTTCGATACGCTGGAGGGAATGAAGGAAGAGGGCAAGCTCTCACAGGAGGACCTGGACAGGTACACGCAACAGCACGAGGATCTATTCAAGGAGCTCACGCAGGCGTTCCGGAAGACCAGGGACCTGGACCTGGAGTTCAAGGCGAAGATCGAGAAGATGTCACGAAGGCTCGTACAGCCTACCATTGCCGGTATAATAGCCATACTGAAGAAGATAGGCGACGACAAGGCCGACAGATGGGCCGATTCGCTCGTGGACATTATCCTGGAGAACCTAAGCGATTTCGCCGGCAGCTCCGACAACAGCGACCCATACGTCCTGTTCATACCTAACCTCGTAGTCGACAACTCGGGTAACACGAAGCGCCCTGTGCTGATAGAGGAGTTTCCAGATTCGGTGAACCTCTTCGGCAACATCGAACGGGTCATCGTTGACAACAAGCCCTACAGCGACCACACCATGATACGTCCGGGGGCCATTCACATGGCCGACGGCGGGTATCTGATCATGAACGCCCTGGATCTTGTCAGGGAACCGTCTCTCTGGCAGAGGCTGATACAGACCCTCAGGAACCAGACCACCGTGATCAGGTGCCACGATCCCATGGGCATTTACCCGGTACACCTCCATCCGGAGCCGCTGGACACAAACGTTAAGATAATCCTCATCGGGTCTTCCATGCTCTACCAGCTCCTGGCTTCCTACGAACCCGAGTTCGGGCTCCTTTTCCGCATCAGGGCCGCTTTCGACTTCACCATGGAGGCCACGAAGGACAACGTAAGGGATTTTGCCAATGTTGTGGCGGGCATAATCAGGTCCGAGAAGCTGCTTCCCATGGACCAGGAAGCAGTTGCAAAGCTGGTCGAGGAAAGCGCCAGGATAGCCGGCATCCAGGAGAGGATATCCCTGGAATTCAACAGGGTCACCGACTACCTCCGACAGTCCACCTACTTCGCCAGGCGAAGCGGCGATGTGACAGTGACCGCAGAGCATGTGAGGGAAGCGATCCGGCAGAAGATGTTCCGCCTGAACCTTGGCGAGACCTACGCCACCAGGCAGATAGTCGACAGAACCGTGATGATCGACACAGATGGCAGGAAAGTGGGCCAGGTGAACGGCCTTGCGGTCTACCAGGGAGTGGATTACGCCTTCGGGCTGCCGGTGCGGATCACTACAAGAGTATCTGTAGGACGGAAGGGCCTTATCAATGTTGAGCGTGAATCCGATATGTCCGGCACCACGCATACGAAGGGAATGCTGATAATATCAGGGTTCATCCAGGGCAAATTCGCCAGGGAGTATCCCCTCTCCCTCTCCGCCAGTGTGGTTTTCGAGCAGAGCTACGGGGGGATAGAGGGTGACAGCGCATCCTCGACAGAGCTCTACGTGCTGCTCAGCGCCCTTTCCGAACTGCCCATCAGACAGGATATCGCCGTGACAGGCTCCGTGAACCAGTTCGGCGAGATACAGGCCATAGGGGGGGTGAACGAAAAGATAGAGGGATTCTATCGTGTATGCTGCGGCAGGGGCCTGACCGGCAAACAGGGAGTAATGATCCCCGGCGCGAACGTGAAGGACCTGCACCTGAGGGAGAACGTCATCGAGTCAGTCAGTGAGGGCAGGTTCCATATCTACCCCATTGAACTTATCGATGAGGGTGCCGAACTCCTGATGGGGACCGGGGCAGGCGAGCTGATGCCCGACGGTATGTACGCGGCGGATACAATTTACGGGAAGGTGGACAGGAGGCTGAGGCAGATGGCCGAGACCCTCAGGTCGTTCTCATTCCACGATTAGAGTATCGGGGAGTTCCACCGCGTATCAAGGGCTGTACAGAAGCAGGGAGTACAGAGGGCCGTCCGGGTCCGAACCATCCTCCAGGTGGGACCTGGCAAGGATCACAACTTCACCGTCTTCGGAAAGGTCCATGAACCTCGGATAGTTCTCCAGAGGCTGCTCGAATACCGTGCACCACTCCTCCTTCCCCAGGCTGTCCAGTTTCATGATGAACACGTCGCTCTGCACCGGCGGCATGAAGCAACCGTCGTCCCGTTCGTACCCTGTATGTCCGGCTACGTATATGTTCCCGCACTCATCCAGCCGGATCATGTCCCCGGAAGCATGGAAGCGAAGGCCCTCCAGTATCCTGATTCGGTCTCTACCCTCCGGGTCGAACCCGAGGAGGAACATGTACAGGCTCATCCCCAGACTGTCCGTTTCGCCTGTGAGAAGGATGCCGGATCCCCTGGTCTCCACTAAGTCGTTCAGCCCGAGTATCGGGCCTCCCTGAAGATGGAACTGCCTGCTCACCAGTAGGTTTCCGGACTCGTCCAGCCGGTAGAGTCTCCAGAGGGCCGATCCGGGGACAGGACCGAAGACCGCGTAGCAGCCACCCTCCCGGGAGGGCAGTATCCTCTGGATCTCGAACTCCTCTCCCGAAAGGGTATCCAGGGTCGTCGTCCAGAGAGTGTCGCCTGTTCCGCTGACATGTGAAATGCTGATCGGCAGTAGATAGTCGAAGTGATCTTCCTCGGACAAGGGGGAGAGTACGAAAGGTCGGATCTCAGGAAGGGGAGCAGGATACGGATCACCGCAGGAGCAGTGGAAATCTCCGTCGAGTTCAATAAGCACTTCGTACCTGTAGGAGACATCGGAAACCTTCCGCTCCATCAGTACCACGACGGTTCTTCCGGAGCCGTCCAGCTCCATGGAGACAGGGTATCCCTCATAGTCCGGCAGTTCCCCCAGGACGGTCCAGCCCGATGCCATTGCAGCCGCTGCTGAAAGGAACAGCAGGTTGCTATATCCCATAGCGCATCCCTTCCAATCGAAAGTCCATATCTTACAGAGCACAATATCCTTCCGCGGCAGCGTCTGTCAATAATGACCGGCCGAATTCAGGAGGAGGATAATTGAGTATATTCGCCCCATGAAAAAGATATTCACTTCCTCATGGGGTCAGCTTGAGAAGGGTGGGTCCAACGTGGGCGACGAGGCCATCTTCGCCTCTCAGGTAAGGGACCTTTCCACAATCGATCAGGTTCAGATAGGGGTGATGTCAGCCGTTCCCGGAAAGACCGAGAAAGTTTACGGTGCCAGAGGTTTCGATGTCGAA
>CAZXEF010000014.1:0-14498 GCA_964639605.1 uncultured bacterium
GTTGTTGGGATCGGTCATGGCGACTATCAGCTTCCTGCCATCCCTCTTGATGGGCAGGACCTCGTAACGCCTGGCTATCTCGCCCGTGATCAGGTGGACGGCGCCCTCATCTATCTCGACCGAGTCTATGTTGATACTCTCAACGCTCTGCTGACGGGCCAGGAACTTGTTCAGGTCATCCTCTGATATGGCCTGTATGCCCACCAGGTGATAACCGAGCCTGTTCCCCTCCTGGTTCTGCTTCTCCAGCGCCTTCTCAAGCTGCTTGTTTGTAATTATGCCTGAACTCAATAGAAGCTGACCCAGTTTTATGTTCATCGAGTCTCCAATATCAGCTTGTTATGTTGACTATTATATACTCGTTTTCCCCCCACTATGAGCAATGCGTCAAAGCAGGGACATACTCCCGCTATACATGTTCACGGACGCTGAACTCGCACGGACCGTGAACGGTCACGAACCGTCATTGCTGAGCATATACATAAAACGGAGTTTTGACCAGATGTGGGCTTAGCGCAAAAGCGCTAAGCCTGGGCGAAGCCTGACGGCTTCGCCATGCCATGTCACGCCAGGGTTGAGCCGCAGACCGTCAAGATGAGCTAGAAGTTGATGGTCACCCAGATGTTCATTCCTACGTCCCTCTGGTCGTACTGGGAGTTGACCCTGTCGGTCTTCCAGCCGTATATGCCTGTCAGACCTGCCGTTACCGTACCAAAGTCGTAGTTCAGTGCAGGCTCTATCCTCCATTCCTCCCTGTCCGACTGGAGCTGCTGCCCCACTGTGCTGCCGAAGAGCTCGCTCCTGGTCCGCGTCCTGCTGATGCTCAGGCTTGTGGTGAGATCGCTCTGGAAGCTCACTCTCAGCCTGTTCAGCAGGGGAAGGGGGATGGCTATTCCTCCCGGGGCGCTGAATGCGTACTGGATCTTGAACTGAAGATTACTGCTGCTGCTTTCCGTCCTTGCCTGGGTGCCGGTGAAGCTCTTCATCTCGGTGTTGCTGAGGTTATCGTTGAGGGATAGCTGGATATCGTTGTTCAGGGTCACGCTGATGTTGAAGAGCGGAGTCCAGCTGGTCTTCCTGACCTCGGTGGTCGGTGTGTATACGTCGTCCTCGTACCTGCCGCTTTCGGTGGTCTCGAAGCTGTAGCCCGTGCTTGCCGATCCCGTTCTGAGAATGTCGCTGAGCCCTGCCAGTCTGTTCAGTCCCGACCACGTGAAAGACACTGACGGCCAGGTCTTGCTCCTTGTATTGTTCCAGAAACCGGAGTAGAGGTTCCGGTTCTCGGACGACCTGTACTCCAGCCTTACGGACATGGTCGACACGGGCCTGAACCCTCCTGAGACCTGCAAGTTCCATCCCTTGCTCCTTCCCCAGGGAATGACGCCGTCCAGGGTGGGGTCCAGACCAAGCGTGTAGTTCCAGCCGGGGAGGAATCCCATGTCCCTGTACTCGCTTCCTTCGGTCTCGGTATAGGTGATGGTGGGATCGTTTATCATGTTGGCCCATCGCTCCAGCTTCATCAGGAGCCATCTGGGACTTCCCGGCTCCGCCTCCTCGTCCAGCCTCTCGTCACGGAGCCTTGCCAGGCTCCTGATGGTGTGCACAAGGCCCACCCTGAGGTTCAACCTTCTATTCACCGAGACCGAATACCTGGGGAGACCCAGTGAATCGACGCCGGAGCCGGTATGCGGAGCCAGCCTGGACTGATTATAGTGAGCATCGAAGGAGACCCTGGGACCAAGGTAATCGAGGAGGTTCACCTCCTGGGAGACGCTTACGCTCTGGCTCCTGGAAATCTCCCGCCCGATGTTCACGCCAAGGTCGCCTTCCCAAGGGTAGAGGAGGTCACGGATAAGACCAAGGGACCCGCTGGCGTTCAGTCCCTTCCAGGGGTTGAAGGCGATGGACCCGCTGGGTGAGAATGTCCTCAGGACCGTGGCCCTGGTCTGCACGGTATCGCCGCCCCCCACGCTCCACCTCGTATCCCAGCTGTTCCTTCGGCCAAGTGACCATACGATGCTGGTTGGCCTGAGCCTGATGTACTCTATTACGGGAAGTCTCAGCAGCTGCATCCTGCCCAGGTTCAGGTTGTAGGAGAGACTGCCGTCGGCGTTGCTTGAGGTGTCGTGATACACGGGGCTGAGTCCGTAGCTCCTGGAATAGGTATGGGTGAACCTGAAGGGATCGATGAAATACCTTGCCGGCCAGGCGTCGGAGGCGCTGTTCTTCCGCAGCTGGAACCCTGTGCCCCATCCGGTGGTCTGGGTCCTCTGGTCCCAGGAATCCTCGTCCGAGAGCCTGAAGTCGGAGCCGGACTGGAACACGGGTTTGGAGATGTTGAGGTTCCATGAGTAGTTGGCCGGCGCGTAGAGGCCCCACAGGGGAGGCGTGAACCGGTTCATGTACATCGTGGCCCCGGCGGTGTATTTGATGGAAGTGTATCCCTGCCCCGTCCTGCTCCCCAGGCCGTGGAAGTTCGAGTCGATCTGCCGGTAATCGCCTGTCAGGTTCAGCAGGTCGGCGAACTCCAGGGTGGCGGAGATCCTGTGGGCAGTGCCGGAGTTGGCCCAGGGCCGGTGCAGAGTTATGTCGTCCACCCACACGGTGGTATTCAGATTGACGGGCGAATAGTTACGGAGACCCAGGCTCATCTGCATGATGGAGGCGAAATTGGGATTGCCCCTCACCGCCAGGTCACCCTGTCTGATATAGGTCAGTTCCTGCTCATCCTTCAACGCCTTGAGTTCAACGAGGTCCTCGATGTCGACTCCAACCTCCTGCCAGCCCTGACGGACGTCCGCCGTGATCTGGTAGTAGTTAAGGCTGTCGGAACCCAGTCGGTAAACCAATTCCGCGTCCAGGTTCTCCTCGCCGTGGACCAGGAACCGTATCTCGCGGTAGCCCGTGTAGTCCTCCCCCGAGTAGTAGCTCTGGGTGGCCAGTCCGTAGTGGCCGCCCTGAATGTTCTCCGCCCGCAGGGAGACCGACTGCTCCAGTCTGGGGTCTCCGTACTCGTCCTCCCCAGGGTCGACCCCCGGCGGCGGGTCGTTGAAGTATGCGGGGTTGTCCTTGTTGTTCACCGTGGAGACGTACAGCTGCTCGGACCGCAGTACCGGCATGCCTATGGAATCCGCCAGCCACACTCCCCTCTCCTCCCATCTGTTGCCCACCACCTCCAGATCGTAGACCTCAACCGTATCGGCTTCCGTGAAACCCGTCATCCATATCCTGGCGTAGCTGACCTTCTCCCAGGTGGGGGTTCCGGAGACGAAGGCCGGGACGTTCACAAGGGTGGTGTCGTCAAGCGGCACCTCTATCAGCATCCATCCGTACTCGTTGGGTCCGGTGACGATGTAATCGGGGTTATCGATGGGTATCCTTATCCTGAAGAAGGAGTTGGACCTGTCCAGCACCCCGTTCCTGTTCAGGTCCTCAGTGTCAGGAATCCCTTTGTTCCCTTCGGTGCCGTTGAGCATTGGGTAATCTTCAGGATACCGGGGTGTATCCGGACAATCATCCTGGTTGGGATCGGGATTCGTTTCCTCAATATATCCGGGTTCATTGATGCTGAAAACCCCGTCCAGACCTGTATCTTCATTATCGGATAGTATTCCGTCCTGGTTCAGGTCCTCGGTATCCAGCTCCCCGTTGGCCCTCCTGACAAGCTCTCCCGCCACCCTCTCCAGCCAGTAGGAGTCCTCGTCTATCCTCTCCCCGAGGTCGAGGTAGATATGGCCCGACTGGGCGGCACCGGTGGCCCTGATGTAGAGCCGTATATGGGTCTTGTTGGTGAAGTCCAGGCCGTACTTGTCTATGCAGCGCTGTATGCCGCCCCATGATAATATCCCGGCTGTGCTGTCCGGCCGGAAGAACATGGTCAGCGTATTGGTCACCCAGTCGTCCGCCTGCTGCTCCGTTGCGTTCGGAACGATATCGCCGAGATGCCACCTATGTGGTGGAGTATTGAACCAGTTCACCATTCCGGGAAGGGAGCCAGGAGGAGCAATTTGATCCGGCAGGCTGGGAAAATGCCAAGAAGTCCTGGAATGCCCCAGGGGGAAGGTCTGCTCCGTACCCTCCATGTCGTCAACGTAGGCCCTGTTCTCTGTGTTGGGGTTGGGAAAACTCATGGCCATCTCGCCGGAGATGGCTGCACGGCTCTCAGCCTCGGTGGTGATCCCGGGGATGAGGTTGGTAAGGTCGGTGAGGAACTCCGGCCTGGCCTCCAGATGTGCGTCAACGTCGGCCACGAAGGTCCTGGTGGACTCCTCCCCCACCCTGGGCCTGTCACCCGGTGTGCTTGCGCTCTCGAACATGGCCGTGGCGCCCACCCATGAGTTCTGGCCTATTCCGTAAACGGCCCTGGTCCCGATCAGTGTCTTCTTCTGTGCGGCGAAGAGGGGAAGGTACTCGAAGGTCACCCTGAGGGAATTGCTGGGATTCTGGGCGGCCTCGGCGGCCTCGCCCATCAAAGTAAGAAGACCTATCTCATAGATGATCGTGTAATCAACGTCCTTGACAAGTGTCCTGGTCTGTCCCGCCTCGGTCAGGATCACTTTCTCACTGCCGGGAATGATCCCCATCCTGCCCAGGGAATAGGTTGTGGAGGCGGCCCTGTAGTTCACGGCAAGGAAGTACTTGCTGTCCACCGGCAATGGATTGTTGTCATTGTAGACCAGGGGATTGGTCACTTCCAGTACGGGGTCTGTGAACGGCCTGATCTGGGGGAACACCAGGAAGCCGTTGTCCCAGTCCACCGCGTCCTCCTCGTCGGAGAGGTTGCCGTCGCCGTTCGTGTCCAGTCCCAGCAGCTCTATGAACGGCGTACCCTCCTGGGTGGGTATCGGATCCTCGCCGGAGCGCTGGAGGTAGATGTCGCAGTTGAAGGACTCCTGTACTATGTTGTTGGCACCTAGGAAGTAGCGGTTGCGCAGCTCGTAGTACCATGTGGGGTAGTCCGGTAGAGGACCACTCTGCTTGATCAGCTTAAGGTTCCAGTCGCCGCCTGCAGTTGGGATTGTCCCTATCGTATCCCCCTCCGAAGTCACCAGCCACACCGCCAGCATGAAGTTGTCGTTTATGGGACTGGTGAAGCGGATGACCCTGGATGAGTCCTCCAGTACGTAGTCCAGGTCCTGTCCGGGCTGGAGTTCGTCCCACCATCCCGTGCCGGTCTCACTGGTGCCCTCTATGAACCAGTCGGATTCCACCGCTCCCGTCTCCTGGTTGTTGGTCCCGTCCAGGTCGTCCTGGAAGATCCTTATGGAGACTATGGTGGGCTGGGGCAGGGTGTCGGGCATTGTCACGAAGAAGTAATTGTCCGCAGGGTTTATGTCCAGGATGGTGTCCTCCACCATGGTTGCCTGGCCAACGAACTCCGCCGACTCGCTGGAGCCTGATTCCCGGCTGGCTATGGTGGTGAATTCCACCGGACCCACCTGAGCCAGTATCTTTGCACCGAAGAGCCCCTGGCTGGGGATGCTGTAGGACACGAACTCCGGGCCTGTGATGGAGAGGCTCACGTCCCCCATCTCTATGCTCTGTATGATCTCGTCCTCGTAGCCCTCGTACCGCAGGCTCAGGCTGCTCTGGGGCCCGAAGCTGCGCTCGCTGTCGTGGTCAACGTCCACATGGATCTTGTCCCCGATAGTCCCCTGGAGCTGAACCCTGAGTTCCTGCTCCATCTTGAGGTCCGGGAACATGGACTGGCTCTCCCCTTCCGTCTGAACTGCGTTGGGCCTGTAATGGGATATGCCGGAGAGGGTTATCTTCTGGTGTCCGCTTATGTCCAGCTGCCCGCCCTCGCCTATTGCGCCGGCCAGGATGGGGGGCATGTCCAGTGGAAGGTAGATGGTGGGGACCAGTGAGGTCCGGTCCCTGGCGGTCCTGAGGCAGTTGTTCCGGTTCATCGTGAGCCATGTGTCCCGCAGACTCCACTCTATGGAGCGCCTGTAGAGCAGGTCCAGGGGTGCGCTCCTCTGGGTGGAGACGGGATAATCTCCGCGGAAGAGCCTCCAGCTCAGAAAACCGCTGCGGAAGGTCTCCACCAGTCTCCATGAGATGGAAGGGGCTGCAAGGAGGGGTTCCTGGGAATACTCACTATCCCATGGATACGAAGGGACCAGCACGGGCTCCGCCACCCCTGCCCCGCCCAGGGCGGAGGCGGCCACCAGCAGTGAAATCAACGGCACGGTTATTCCGGCGGTTCTCATATTCGGATTCTAGTCCACCGGTTCCCTGCGGTTCCCGCTGCATGTGGAACGAAACCTGCGGACAGGGTATAATTGTCAGGTCGCCCGAATTTACGAAAGCCTATTATAATGGGACCGGTATGAAAAAACTTCAGCTTTACACCATCAGGGAATTCTTCTCCCCCTTCCTGCTGTCCGCCGGCATCTTCACCTTCGTGATGCTGCTGGACAAGCTGCTTGACCTGCTTGACATGATAGTGACCAAGGGCGTTCCGGTGAGAACAGTCATCGAGGTCTTCCTTCTCCTGCTCCCCTCCATGGTGGCCGTGGTCATTCCCATGGGGGTCCTGGCCGGAGTACTGATGGCGGTGGGCAGGATGGAATCGGACCTTGAAGTGACGGCGATGAAGGCATCCGGTGTCAGCATATTCATGATGCTCAAGCCGCTGATGCTGGTTGCCGCGATCCTTACCGCCACCATGGTGATGTTCAACAACTACGTGCTTCCCGACGCCAACCATATGGCCAAGAACCTCCTGCTTGACATAGGCTCCATGCACCCTGCCGCAAAGATAATCCCCGGCATGTTCGTGGAGGGTATTGAGAACTACAGGATAATAGTCGAAGAGAAGGACGATATCACGGGTGAGTTGTACAACGTGGTGATACACGAGCGGATACCCGCAACCCCGGGAAGGACCATAACGGCCCAGCGCGGGCGCATGGAACCCCTGTCGGCCAACAGGTTCAGGCTGGTCCTCAACGATGGCCAGATGCACGAGCTGGCGGAGAACGGTGAGTACAGGAAACTGGATTTCGATACCTACACGGTTGAGATAACCAGGTCCGAGGAGCTGGTGAGGCAGGACAGAAGCAGCAGGGGGGACAGAGAGATGTCAGCCGGCCAGATGAGGGCTCTGGTCGATTCTCTGCAAAGGCAGGCGCGAGCCCTCGAGGACTCCCTGAACAGGATGGGAAGCGCTCCTATTATGGCACTGCTGGGGGATACCACCGCAGGTTCCGGGAGGAGCACCTTCCCTCCGCCGGACAGCGTGGACGAAAGAACGTGGTTCAACATGTCCAGGAACTTCATGGCGCAGCTCTCCGGGAACCTCAGGCTGCTGGCGGACAGGAAGACGTCGCTCCTGCGGAGCGTGAGCCGCTACCAGGTGGAGATACACAAGAAGTACTCCATCCCCTTCGCCTGCATCGTGTTCGTGCTCCTGGGCATCCCTCTGGGTCTGTCAACCAGGAAGGGCAGCGCAGGGATAGCTCTGGGGGTGAGTCTCCTGGTCATACTCGTCTACTACCTTTTCCTGATAGCGGGAGAGCAGCTGGCGGACAGGAGAATGATGCCCCCGTTCCTCTCCATGTGGCTGCCGAATATCATTCTCGGGGCTTTCGGCGTGATACTTACGGCAAGGAGCCTCCACGAGGGTAACCCTCTGCCCCTAGGACGGGTCACCGCGGGTCTCAAGTCCTTCGCCGACAGGATAAGGGGGAAGAGCGGGTAATGATAAAGAAGCTCGACCTCTACCTGGCCTCCCGTTTCATCAGGATGATCGTGGTTGCGGTGGCGTCCTTCGTGATCATTTTCGTCAGCGTGGACGCCTTCGACCACTTCACCCGCTGGGTTGACAAGGAAGTATCCGCCGGCGCCTTTGCGAAGTATTACTTCTACGGGTTGCCCTACATCATCGTGCTCGTGCTTCCCGTCGCCGTACTCCTCAGCTCCCTGTTCCTTGTATCCTCCCTCTCCAGGAGGAACGAGCTTGTTGCAATGAGGGCCGCCGGGATCAGCATACCGAGGATATTCCTTCCCCTGCTGATAGTGGGGGGACTCACCTCGGTCTTCGAGCTGGGAGTAGGGGATTTCATTGTCTCGAACGCCACCTACCAGCAGACCCAGGTGGAAAGGGTCGAGATAAACGACCAGGAACCCATCAACTACAGCAGGAGAAGCAATTTCCCCCACAGGTCGCCGGACGGCGCCATCCTGGACATAGGCTTCTTCAACGGCCAGACCGCGGTCATGACCGACGTCACGGTGGAGTGGTTCGACGACAGCAGCAATGTGACAAGGAGGCTGGACCTGGACAGGATGGCCTGGGTGGATTCCGCCTGGGTAGGCTACGGAGCTGTCAGCAGGGTGTTCGGTCCCTCGGGAGCCCTGGCGTTCTCCGAGGCTGACAGTCTGCCAATTCCCGAGATCACCGAGGTGCCGGAGGACTTCGGTTCCAGGCAGAAGGCTCCCGGTGAGATGAACTTTCTCGAGCTGTACGGCTACATAGAAAGGGTCAACCTGGCCGGGGGCGACTCCAGGGGATTGATGGTGGAGTTCTACCTGAAGTTCTTCTTTCCCCTCTCGAACCTGATAATGGTCTTCGTGGGGGCTCCCCTGGCCCTCCGCAATCCCAGGAGCGGCAAGGCGTCCAGCATCGGGCTTGCCGTCCTCCTCGCCTTCCTCTTTTTCTCCCTGCTCCGGTTCGGCCAGACGCTGGGACACAAGGGAGCGCTGCCGCCCCTCATCGCCGCCGGCATAGCGGACATAGTCTTCGTGGCACTGGGTCTTTTACTCCTGGCAAGGGCCTCCAGGGCCTAGACAGCATATTCCCCATCCCTGACACTTGATGAACACCTTGATCTGAGAGCATATTCAGGGGTGTCGTGCATAGTAATTCACAGTTCATGGATCAACGCGAACCGGAACAGGGAGACCGAAATGTCAGATCGTGTATACAATTTCTACGCCGGACCCGCCACATTGCCCTACGATGTAGTGAAGGAAGCCTCCAAAGGCGTGGTGAACTTCGAGAACACCGGGATGTCCATAATGGAGATCTCCCATCGCTCGGCCCAGTTCGACAACGTATTCTGCCAGGCCCAGAAGGACATGCTTGAGATAATGGGGCTCTCGGGAGACGATTACATGGTCCTCTTCCTTGGCGGAGGGGCCTCCACCCAGTTCTGCGCCGTACCGTACAATTTCCTCGGGCAGGGCATGACAGCCGATTACGTGGTAACGGGAGGCTGGTCAAAGAAAGCGGTCAAGGAAGCCAAGTTCTTCGGGAACGTCAACATCGCCGCCACCAGTGACGACAGGAACTTCTGCTACATCCCGAAAGAGTTCAACCTCAGTGCCGGCGCCGCATACGTGCATACAACAAGCAACAACACTCTGGTGGGCACCCAGATCAGGAATTTCCCCGAGACGGGTGAAGTGCCCCTGGTCAGCGACATGTCGTCGGATTTCCTCTCGAGGAAGCTGGACTTCAGCAAGTTTTCACTGATCTACGCCGGCGCCCAGAAGAACATCGGTCCCTCGGGAGTGACCGCCGTCGTGGTGAAGAGGTCCTGGGTCGAAAAGGCCAGGGAAGATGTCCCCACCATGTTAGCCTACAGGACACACCTGGACACGAACTCCCTGTTCAATACCCCTCCCACGTTCCCCGTCTACGTAGTCGGATTGGTCCTGAAGTGGATACTGGACCAGGGCGGGCTTGATGCCGTCCAGGCTGCCAATGAGAAGAAGGCAGCACTGCTCTACGACTTTATTGACGACAATGCCGACTTCTACAAGGGTACCGCTGACACGGACAGCCGTTCACTCATGAACGTGACTTTCCGTCTTCCCAGCGAGGAACTCGAGAAGAAATTCATCGCGGAAGGCACCCAGAACGACCTGATAGGCCTCAAGGGCCACAGATCAGTGGGAGGATGCAGGGCCTCCATCTACAACGCCATGCCCTACCAGGGAGTGGAAGCCCTGGTGAAGTTCATGAAGAAGTTCAGGAAGAATTGCGGCTGAAATACTTGTAATTCAGCCGTTACTAAGGGGGCGGAGGTTATCCCTTCGTCCCCTGCACCATTTTGAGGAATTCCTCTTCGTCGATGACCCTTATCCCCAGTCTCCGGGCCTGCTCCAGTTTGCTCCCGGAACCAGGTCCCGCAACGACTATGTCAGTGTTCGGTGAGACGCTTCCGGTTACTCTGGCCCCGGACCTCTCCGCCATGGTCCTTGCCACGCTACGGGGCAGGGATATGCTGCCGGTGAACACTACGGTCAGACCGTCGAGCTTGCCCGCACCCTCCGCCGGTACGCTTCCCACGGGGTCGAACCCGGCCTTGAGGAGCCTTTCGACAACGCCCCTTGTCACAGGGTCACGGAAGAACCTGTGGAGACTCTCCGCAAGAACAGGCCCGACTCCCTCGACTCCGGTGAGGGTTTCCACATCCGCTTCCATCATCTCCCTTATCCCCTGAAAGCTGCCTGCAAGGAATCCGGCAACTGTCCTTCCGATACCCGGTATTCCCAGGCCGGTGAGGAATCTCTGCAGGTCGGCTTTCCTGCTCTGATCCAGCTGGACAATAAGGTTCCCGGCGGACCTGTCACCCATTCTGTCCAGTGATGAGAGCTGCTCCGCACTCAGGCGGTACAGGTCGGAGACATCATGTACGAGACCGGTCTCCACAAGCTGCTCCGACAGTTTCCCGCCCAGACCCTCGATGTCCAGAGCGTCCCTGGACCCCCAGTGGAAGAGGCTCTCCCTGAGCCTTGCCGGACAGGAGGGATTCATGCACCTGTGTGCCGCCTCGTTCTCCTCCCTTGCTACGGGGCCGCCGCAGACCGGGCACGCGACCGGGAAACGGAATGGTACGGATCTTACTCCTTCCGGATTCCCAAGGGACCTCACCACTTCGGGGATAACGTCCCCGGCCCTTCTCACTATGACAGTGTCCCCGGGTCTGGCGTCCTTTTTCCGCAGTTCGTCCTCGTTGTGGAGCGTGGCGCTGGACACGGTGACACCTCCCACGAAGACCGGCTCGAGCCTGGCCACAGGGGTCAGTTTGCCGGTCCTGCCCACCTGCAGCTCGATGTCCAGAAGCTTCGTCACAGCCTCCTCGGCCCTGAACTTCCAGGCGGTCGCCCATCTCGGGAAGCGGGATACGGAACCCAGACGCTCCTGCATGTCCGCTCTGTCCAGTTTTACGACTACCCCGTCGATGTCCCAGGGAAGCTGGTCCCTGTGTTCCGCAAGGCGGCGGTATGCGCCGCACACCTCCTCAGCCCCGGTGCACACTGTGTTCCATGGGTTAAGGGGGATACCGAGCCGGTCCAGAAATTGAAAGAGCGAATGCATGGAATCGATCCCCTCCGGCCAGTCAGCCGTACCGTAGGCGATGAAACTCAGGGGACGGCCGGCCGTGATCCTGCTGTCCAGCTGGCGCAGGGAACCCGATGCGGCGTTCCTGGGATTCACGAAGGGCTCCAGTCCTTCACTCTCCCTCTTCCGGTTCAAATCCTGGAAATCATCCCTTTTGAATATCACTTCGCCCCTGACGACCAGGCTCACGGGAGGTGCACCTCGCAGCTTCAGGGGTATGGACCTCAGGGTCCTTGCGTTGGGCGTGACATCCTCCCCCTCCCTGCCGTCCCCCCTTGTCCCGGCCCTCTCCAGTATCCCTTCTCTGTAGACCAGGGCCACGGCCAGACCGTCCAGCTTGGGCTCCACCGAGTAGACCGGGGGACTCTCAGGTTGGAACTCCCTGGTTATCCGCCGGTCCCACTCTCGGAACTGCTCCTCGGAGAACACATTGTCCAGGCTCAGCATGGGAGGGTCCCAGACAATTGCCGGAAACTCGGACAGGGGCTTTGAACCCACTCTCAGAGTGGGGGAATCATCCTCCTGGAGTCCAGGCCAGAGCTTCTCCAGCTCAAAGAGCCTTCTCATCAAGGCATCGTACTCGCCGTCGGATATCTCGGTCCTGTTCTCTGTGTAATAAAGGCGGTTGTGGTGCCGAATGAGCTCCCTCAGTCTCACGGCCTCCGCCATTACTTCCTCGGGTATCATTACTCTCCCCCGTCGGGTGCTCCTGAATTGACCTGGTCAAGGAACTTCATTTCCAGGGATACCTCCATTGTCACCCGAGTGCTGCCGATGATTCGGGAAATGAAGAAGGCGGTGCCCTGGTGAACGCTCTCGAACCCACTCTCGGACCTGTTCACCGACTCCAGCGGGGTCACCCAGATATCCGATTCCGAGTCGATCTCCATGGTTGCCCCGGCCCTCCTCCAGCGGTCCGTGACCTCTACAGTCCTTCCCTTGAACCGACCCCCGGCAGACATGAGCCTCTCCTCTCCCCCGTCTATCCTGAAGAACCTGTCCGGAGAGCTCCCGGTCATCAGATTGAGACAGATTTCGGTGCCGGCCCTCAATCCGGGTCCTGGTGCGAACTCGGTCCTGGCGGTCACTACAGCTTCGGACAGACCCACGAAAAGCTCCTTGGCCCAGGACAGACCGGCGGCCGACGACTCACAGCGGAAGCCTATCCTGCCGCCGCTTATCTCGGGCCCTGAGAAATCGGGGCAGGTAACGGCTGTGGAAACGGCGCCGCGACACCTCTCCCAGTCGGAGTAATCAGCCGGGACGGGCATGACAAGCTCCGTGAAGCATACCCTGCGCCACCTGTCCACTATCACCTTCTCCGCAAGTCCCGCCTCCTTCGAGCCCAGGCTGCCGTGAATGGTCCCTGCTCGTTCGGAAGAAGGTGATCCGGGTATCTCGGAATGATAGGATTCCGACCTCCTGCTGAGAACGTTGCCCATGGTGACAGGTTCTCCATCAGGCCGTATGTATGTGAGCTGACTGACCGTGAGCCCCCTCTCGGGATGGACGATCATGGAAATGGAAGGAGTGGCGATCACTGTTTCTTCGAGACCGTCCGCATTCAAGTCCAGGCTCCTGACCATGGGGAATCCGTCTGCGGACCCCAGGGCCGCCTGTTCCGCCAGATTGATCTCCCTCCAGACCGCTTCCCTCAGGTGGGGAAGGTATATGCCGCCGAACACCCCATGCCAGAAGGCGCAGTTGCACTGGCTCCTCCAGAAATGGTGCAGCGCATCGGTGATCCCCGATGACCTGACCATCTGTTCCGAGGAGAGTATCCTGCCATGGAGTTCCTTGGACTCGGGGTAGAATGACAGGAAATTCCTCCAGAAACCCCCTGTGAGGAGTTTCTCCGCAGCATCCGCCATGCCGCTCCCCCGAAGGAGTTCCATGGCCTTCCCGTAGTCCTCCCTGTCATTTTCGTGGACTGTCCATTCCCCCATCTCGGGATAACTGCAGGCGGGTACGTAGAAGGGTCCCGCTGCGGGAAGGGCGGCGGCCTCGGAGGGCAGGACCACCTCCAGCCAGTCCTGCGATCCCACTGCAGCAAAGAAACGGTCCAGCCAGCCGCTGTCGTAGCAGAGCTCACGAGTGCCCGGCCAGACGCCGAATTTCTCGCCGTCGTCACCGTAGAACACCAGTTCTATACCTTCCTCATGGTACTCCCTGAGCTGTCCCATCACTTCATCTACCGGAGAGAACGGGATCATGTACCTCATCCTCTTGTCACTGGCAAGCAGCCTGAGAGTCCGCCCGGAATCCTCCGTCACGCAGGGTCCGTACAGGTCCCTTCCGGATGCACCGGCCCTCCTGAGGTGGATATCGTCCACGACGGCCCATTCCACTCCGGAAGTCGAGATGACCGATGCCAGGCGCGGCTCCCAGACTCTCTCGGTAAGCCAGAGACCACGGGGGGGCGATCCTGAGATGTCCTGAAGATGTCTGGAGAAGTCCCTGATCTGTTCGGCTATGTCGTTCCTCCTGAAAACGGTGAGGACCGGTTCGTACCTTCCCCCCGTGAGAAGTTCCATCCTTCCCTCCCGGCAGAGGACGGAACAGCCCTCGATGAACTCAGGGTGAACCTTCTCGAGCCACTCCAGCAGGGTGCCCGACAGATGAAGGCCGGTCCTTATACCCGGGTGACGGTGGAGTGCCTTGATCATCGGTGAATAGCAATCGGAATAGGCCGACTCCATCACGTACTCGAAATTCCCAACGGGCTGATGGTCATGCAGACAGAAGCAGATCTTCATGGGTTCCTCTCTCCGGGTGATGAAAGCTCAGATGCCCCCGGTCTCACTTCTACAATGCCTGTAGACTATGTCGGCGGGAAGAATGCTGCGGGGATCGATGTCCAGGGAGAGAACCCTTTCCTGCAGATCTGCCAGGTCCGCGAAGTAGAGTCCGCGAGTAACACCCTGGACCGTATCCAGCCAGTGCGCTCCAGTGGCGGTCTGCACCGTAACCTGCTCCATCACAGCACCCAGGGGGAATTCCTGCCCGGGTTGCAGCTGTCTTACCCGTATCTCCAGAACGTCCGCAGAGTCCGACCACTCCACTTCCAGCAGGGGAAGCCCTGGTCCGTAGAGCCAGCGGAAGAACATTTCGCCGGACCTGCTGCTCTCCATGAGTCCCATGG
>CAZXEF010000014.1:14508-26913 GCA_964639605.1 uncultured bacterium
CCCGAAGGAATCACCGGAATGACGCAGGTTGCCAAGAGCCCTGGGTACGGCCCGTTCGAAGGCCGGTATCTCGTGTGACAGGAATTCCAGCACCATCGGGGCTTTTCCCAGGATAACAGGTTCGTAAAGGTCGGATGTCGGCAGTTTAGGGTCGGCGATGGCGTACTCCACCCCTCCGGCAAGATCGGTGGAATAAAGGTAGTACTTCTTCAGGGCCGTCATGAGCTCGGGCGTCGATTCAGGGTCGGCTGATACGATGAACCTGCAGACTGCCCACGCCGCCAGGGCATCCCTCAGGTTCTCGGAGAGGTAGGTGCTGCCGGCCAGGAAGGCCCGGGCAGTCTCATAAACGATGGATGTAGAGGGTACACCGACACCGGCGGACAGTGAATCGACCCAGCTTTCGTAGCCCAGGACACCCTCTATCATTCCCCTGGACATGAACACGCAGCCGGGGCCGGTCACAAGGACGGGAAAGTCGAGAACATTGACGATTATGATGTCCAGCCTGGCGCCATCGTATCCGAAATTCCTCCAGAGAACTCCCGTCATGTGATCGGCAAGGCCTGTAAGTTCAGCATCCGTAGAATCGGAGTCGGGACAGACGAAGAGGCTTCTTCCATCGGCAACGGGATGCTGGGTGAAACCGCCGGCGGCCCATGCCAGGGGGCCTTTTATCCCTCCGCTGGGAGACAGGTAGGACACGGTCAGAACGGAATCGCCGGTACTCCTAGAGACCTCGTCCATGGGAGCGTATACGTTGTATCCCATGCCCGAAGGGACGGCTATCCTCAGGGCGTAGACCGATGGGATGTCACACCCGGGGTAGAACCACATTCCGCACTGGAATGACATCGAACGGTCTATTCTCATCCCGTCGGACGTGATCCTGTCGCTGGTTGAAGACAGAAATCCGTTCCAGCTGCCAGAGTAGACCCCCCTGAAAATCCTGTTGGTATCCGCAAGGCAGATGACCGAGTCGCCGCAGTTGGACAGGGAGCCGGACAGTGCCTGGAAGCTGGTCCCGTCCTCGCACCTCGGGACGAACATCGTGAGCTGACTGTCGGACTGCGTGGTACTGAAATCGATCGTCAGGGTATCCAGAACGTTCATCTTCTTCTCCGACGGGTTGACAGAAAGTTGGATCAGATGAGTTATCTCGGGCGGAACGGTGACATCGGCATTGACCTCCCGGACTATGACGCTCCTTGTCCTGTCGGAAAGGTAGACCTCACGATGGAGACCGTTATCCGGTGTGGAAAGCCTTGCGGTGCTCAGGATGCCCGAGACGGATGCAAGCAGGATGTTCAGGGAAGTGTTCATGGATCTCACCTGAAGGACTGCCAGCTCACCTCCTCCCCTGTTCCAGACCCTCTCCACGACACTGGAATCATCGATCACGTAGACCACGGCCGTGAAGGGAGGGATCTCGCCGTGGGGGTCCACGTAACTGGTGTCGAGGTTCTTCACATCACTTCCCGACAGGTAGAGCATCCTGTCAGCGGGAGTCGATCCGCATCCGGGGACCAGTATGGCGGAGAAGGACGAGGCACTGTTCTCCGAGCGTAGCAGCAGCTCCACGGGTACGCCGTCATGATAATGCAGGGAATCGCGGTATTCCTCGGCGGGGAGCGTCAGTTCCACAGAGACGTCCTTGCCGGCCTGCAGTGATACGGTCCTGTCAGTCGAGCCGGACCCGTCGTTGCCGTCCCCTCCGCAGGAGCATGACAGGAGAACGGCCGTGAGTGCGAAGGTGATGCTGTATGATCTCAAAGGAACTCCTTTCCGAATACTGGAATATATGACCATACGAACCCTCAGTCGCAAAGTCTCATCGTTGACACCATCGCTCACATTTCACACATTTCCCCGGATACGAACTGTCGGAGGGATAAGGATGCACATGCTGTACCCGGTATTGCAAAACCTGATACTGGTAGAACACACTCTGAGGGATTACGCTTTCACCGGATTCTTCGCTATCGCTTCCTTCCTGCTGTTCATCTTCCTCCAGCTCCTGGGCTCCAGGCTCTTCGACAAGATCAGGGAATCCGGGCACATCGGGTCGAAACTGTTCATCCTGGTGCTTCTTCTGGTGGGGCTTGCCGGAACTGTGTTCAGCTGCTTCATAGATAACGGCGAAGCCTCACTTCTGCTTGGATTCCTGTCGGGCCTGTTCATATGGACAGCTCTTTGCGACATTCCCAGACAACTTGACTGGATCTCACCCCTGACCCGAAGTGCCATCCTGGTGTTCCTTCCATTGGCGGTCCTCTGGACAGCCGGTATGCTCCTTATGAGGAGTATTCCGGCCGCCGTGTTCGGGGCCACTGGCTATCCCCTTGTCGTTTGGGGGATCGAACTGGCAAGAAGCAGGGTAATATCCAGATGGGGTCCGGCCTCACTTGCGGCCACCATACTCATCCTTCTTACAGCGGCCATCGCCGGTGGCGCACTTGCCCTGGGAATAGTCCACGGGACGATCTTCTCAGGGATTATAGGCGGGGTCATCTTCGCAATCGCCACCTGGTCCGCCCTCGAGGTGATATGGGAGAGGGGAATGGCCGAAAAGCCCTGGAGGGGCGGATTCTCTAGAAAATGAAGTACACCAGCCCCAGATGAGCCCCCACGGGGCCCTGTTTCAGGCTGGTGTAGTATATCTCAGAAGGTTCAGCGTCCCTCACCTGTCCGGTATACTCCTGGACGGTCCACGAACCTGCGGTACTGCCGAGGATACCCGTCACACCGAACTGCAGTCCAAGATGACCGGAGAAAAGGTACTCCATCGTTGCGTCGGCCAGTGCCGCCAGAGATATTGCAGTGGCATTGGACGAAAGCTCGATCGACCTGACGTCCTGCATGTGGAATACCATCTCACCCCCTGCCCAGAGGCGCAGCCCCAGTTCCGGGCTTCCTATGGGGATCCTGGTTCCCGCCATCAGGTCAACGCCGATCATGGAGGAATGCTCCATTCCGCCGGCGTTCACGCCGCCTCCGAAAGTAAGTCCCCACTTGGCGGTCTCCACTCCGAGACGAAGGCTGCTTCCCCAGACATCCTCATCGGGTCCAAGACCTGTTCCCCTCTCCACAGCCAGCAGGGAACCGCTGTATTCAAGATAGACCATGGCGGGTGAGGACTGCTCGATGGCGGTCACGGTGCCGCCTTCCACAAGGTGTCCCGAGAGCAGCCTGGCGGTTGAGCTTGTCTGGCCTGCTTCCATTACCTGAAGAAGCCCCCTGCTCCTCAGCATTTCGTACTGCGACGGGTCGTCGGGAACACCTGACGATACGGCAAGGACAGCCATTACGGTACCTTTGTCAATGCCGTCGACCCTTCCCAGGGGTATGCTGAAGAGTTCATCGCCGGTGGCGATGAAGGTAACTTCCATGGCGAAAAGCTCCACGACCGATCTTTCGGCGAGGTCCTCCACCGCCAGCAGGGCCAGCTGGTCGGCATCAGGCTGGAATGGCAGGCGGTCCTCCCTGGAGATCGTGCTTCGCAGTGTTCCTATGAGGTTCCCTGCAGATGAATAGAACCTGCCAAGGGCGTCAACGGACACCTCCCTGATCGTCACGAGGGAATCCTCCCTGAACACGGTGCGATCGTTCACTTCGGGATATAGAAGTTCCAGGGTCATGAATACATCAACCCCGTTGTCCGCAGCTAGAGTCCTGAGTGAATCAAGGAAAGCGTTGGGCGTTGTGGTGAGAAAGGCGTCATCCCCCAGGTCCACTACCTGGAACCTGCCCGTGGCTTCCAGCTCCTCGATCACTTTCTGGATTACTGCGTTGTCCGGAGCAAAATCATCGAAATCTATGGAAAGAACAGCTATTCGCGGGAGTGATGCGGAAAGTGCTGCGGCGGAAATGAGAAACACCGAAATGAACGGTCTTTTGAATCGCATTCTGTAACTCCCTACTCCATTATTTCCGCAGGCATGCTCCCTCCGTGCAGGACAAGATCGTTCACATCCGCGAGAGGGACCACCATGACGGTATCCTTGAATTCATATTGAATATAATCCCTCCAGTCCGGTGAAAGCGAATCCAGCAGAGCTACGGTGGAGCTGTCGGGCATTCCCATGGAGTCGAAGACCAGACAGACCGTAATCTCCTCAACGAAGCCGTAGCAGGAATCATACGAAGGACAGAAGCACACTCCCGCGTGTTCCTGCTGTTCTTCCTGCTCTTCCTGCTCTTCCCCCGTCTCCGTCTTGATCTCCACGTATATGGACTCCAGATCATCCTGCTCGTCCGCAACCGTTGAAGAGATGGTTTCCGCGCAATTGAGACCTGTATTGTCCGCATCAAGGTTGGTCTGGTTCTCTATGGTGCGATAATCCTCCACGCCGGAGTCCGGCAGACCCGCCGAGCCGTCTTCGGATCCGCCGGTTGCAACGGTTTCAACGGTTACCGCCTGCTCCGCGGATACCGTCACATCGCCCGCGCAGCCCCCTGCGACCATACCATCTGATACCTGTCCCAAAGAAGCCTCGGGAGCCTCCTCGGTCGGTTCCTCCACCCTGTCCGTTGCAGCTGACCTCGAAGAACCCTCACCGGCCGTTGTACAGACCTGTGTGGAAAGACTGTCCATCCCCGTGATCTGCCCGATACACTCCGTCATCCCCAGCCGATGCAACGAATCGGACATCGTCTCGAAGCCGGACTCCTCCTGGGTGAGTTCCTCGGGGGGAAGATCGACCAGGCCCCTTCCCGGTGTTTCCACATCCTCGACCGTGCGTTCTTCGCTCATGCTCCTGGCGATGGCGGAAACCCTGTCGATGGAGGGTCTGGCATCCATGATCAGCTTGACCCCGAGGAGGGCCGCGATAATACCCGCCGCCGCCGGCACCAGTGTCTTCCACCTGCTCCTGTGGTGGATCCGTCTGAACAGCTGGTCTTCACGGCGACGGAACTCCATGGTCGCCGGGAAGGTGAAATCATCTCTCCAGCTGTTTTCCAGCATTCTCTGGGATTCGATGATCCTCTGGCAACGGGAGCAGGAGTCCAGGTGCTCCTCGATGGAATGAAGCTCATCCCCGGTAAGTTCCCCGTCCAGGAAAAGCATCAGTCTTTCGAAATCTGGGCACTTCATTCGAATTCTCCCAGCATTGACCCGAGTTCCTCCCGGACCCTGGACCTGGCCCTGTTCAGACGGGACATGACCGTTCCGATAGCTATGTCCAGGCTCTCGGCTATCTCGGAGTAGCTCAGCTGCTGGTCCACCCTGAGTACGAATACCGCCCTGAGGGCAGGTGACAGTTTCTCCACCGCCCTGCTCACGGCCTCCGCCAGCTGCTCCGTGGCAGCCCTGTCCGACAGCTGCGCCCGGGTCACCTGCTGACCCTCCGCGCTGTAGGCTTCCTCAAAATGGACCTCTCCCCTTCTTTTCCTCTTCCTGGAATAATTGATGGCAAGATTGGCCGTGATCCGGTACATCCATGTGAAGAAACGGTACTGCGGATCGAATCTGTCCATGGCCTCCATGGCCCTGATAAAGGCATCCTGAGTGATGTCCCAGGCTTCGTCGTCACTGCCGCACATCCGCCTGGCCACCCTGAATACCCTTTTCTCGTATTTCCTGAACAGTTCTCCGAAAGCATCCCTGTCTCCGTTCTTGGCTTTCCTGAGAAGATCGATGTCCGGGTTGTCCTCCGCCATCGCCGTCATCAGTAATACACCAAGAAGCATCTCTTATTCCCTGCTCACAGGTTGATGAAAACAGCGGCGCCGATCCCGGTCTCCCGCTCGAAGACTTCATTCTCCGTGCTGAAGGAGTACAGGTAGGCGTCTACGTAGGCGTCCAGCATACCGAACAGCCAGGCGGCGGAGGTGTACCAGATCAGATCGAGCCTTCGCTGGCTGTGTTGATCGTAGGCCGGTTGATCATTGTTCGTCCTTGCTTCCTCGGATGCTATGTGCTCGGCAATCAGCCAGCCGAGCAGACCCAGCTCTATGGAGCCGAGAACGATACCCTTGAAGGGCCGCTGGTTGTAGAACTGTCCCCATCCGGGAAGCACTGCGGACCTGAGAAGGGCACCGGTGGGGTTACGGGTTACTATCACAGGCAGACTGTCAGCCGATCCCACGGTCCCTTCCGGTTCATCGGCATTGCGGACCCGGGCGCCTGCAGGGACTGCTACGAGCACCATGAGGACCGGCAGCAGAAGTATTCGAAGGATCAGCTGATGACTCCCCTTGAGCTGGTGATTATGAAATCCGCAAGGTGCCGGCAGTCTTCCGACGTTGTGCTGTCTTCCATGATCTCCCGGGCCTTTACGGTGAGGGTTCCCTTTTCCCTGAAAAGATACCTGAAAGCCGATTCAAGCGCGTCCAGTCTCTCCCTGTCGAATCCCTTCCTTCGAAGACCGACCAGGTTCAGGGACATCGCCCGAAGGGGACTGCCGCCGGCAAGTACAAAGGGAGGGACATCCTTGCTGACCCTGTATCCGCCGCCTATCATGGAATGCATGCCTATCCTCACGAACTGGTGCACGGGTACTACTCCACCTATGGTGACATCATTGCCGATCTCGACGTGACCGGCCATGTTCACCGTGTTGGCGAGTATCACCCTGTCTCCTATCACACAGTCATGTGCGATGTGAACGTAGGCCATGATCAGGCAGTCCGAACCGATTACTGTCCGACCCGACTCAACGGTTCCCCTGTTGATGTTGGCGAACTCACGGATCACGGTTCGAGGTCCTATGACCAGTTCGGTCCTCTCTCCCCTGTATTTGAGGTCCTGAGGGTCCGTTCCGATCACGGCGGAAGGGCCTATGAGGACCTGGTCAGCGATCCTGCACGGACCTGTTACGTAGGCATGGGGTCCGATCCTGACCCCGCTCCCGAACTCGACGTGGGGACCGATCACAGCGTAGGGGCCGACACTTGCGTCCGGGGGCAGGTGGGATTCCACGATCGCTGTGGGGTGTATCATTCCTTCTCCACCAGCATGGCCATCAGCATAGCTTCAACGGCCACCTTTCCGTCCACCTTGGCCACTCCCTTCATCCGGCACATCGGTCCTCTCTTCTGGATCATATCCAGCTCGAAGACCACCTGGTCCCCAGGCTGCACAGGGTTCCTGAACCTGACCTTGTCCAGTCCGGTGAAGTACACCAGCCAGTCGCTGGGCTGATCCACCGAATTGAACAGCATGAGCCCCCCTACCTGGCCCATCGCCTCTATGACCAGCACGCCCGGCATTATTGGTCTGCCGGGGAAATGTCCCTGAAAGAACGACTCGTTTATCGATACGTTCTTAAGACCCACGATCCTCTTGTCCGGCTCGACTTCCAGCACCCTGTCCACGAGGAGGAAGGGATACCTGTGGGGAAGGAGCTTCATGATGTCGTTGATGTCCCATTTCTTGTCCGTCAGAGGAGGGGTTTCCTTCGACTTCCTGTGTACTTCGCCGATCTTCTTCACGAACTTGACGTTTGAAGCATGGCCCGATTTGGCGGAAATTATGTGGCCCTGCAACCTGGCGCCCAGCAGTGAAAGATCGCCGATCAGGTCAAGTATCTTGTGTCTCACGAACTCGTCCGGGAACCTGAGTGGCTCCCTGTTCAGTATCCCTTCGTCCCCGACCACCACAGCGTTCTCCAGAGTGCCTCCCTTTATCAGGTTCTTCTCCTGCAGGTGCTTCACGTCCTCGTACAGACAGAAGGTCCTGGCCGGAGCGATCTCCTTCCGGAATACATCGGGAGTTATCTCAAGTGACATGTACTGGGTACCCAGGACAGGATGGTCGTAATTGATGGTGAAGCTGATCTTCAACCCGTTGTGGGGAACAGCGGTGAGACTGGCTCCGAAGGCATCTATGCTTATCGGTTTCTCTATCTTGATGATCCTGCAGGGTTTGCCCTCGATCTCCTCTATTCCGCCGTTCTCCAGTACTTCAAGATAGCTTCTTATGGAGCCGTCGGCGGGTTCGGGAGGCTCATCGGAATCGAGTTCGATGATGCAGTTGTCTATACCCAGTCCGTAAAGAGCGGACAGAACATGCTCCACTGTATGGACCTCGTAATAATCGTACCCCAGAGTGGTCCTCCTGGACTGCTCCTCCACCTGCCTGACGTTCTGAAGGCATGCCTTGATCTCCGGCCGACTCTTAACGTCGGTCCTCACGAAGACGATACCTGTGTCCGCCGGCGCCGGCTTGAAGGTTATCGAGGTCTCATTGCCTAGGTGAAGGCCGATCCCGCTGTACACCACCGGCTGTGCTATCGTAGTCTGGTAATGGTTCATTTACCTTCCTCTTCGTTATTACTCTGCTCCCTCATGAAATCCATGACCTTCCTTCTGAATTCAGGCAGGTCTATCAGGGCAGCATGTACCCTGAGGGATGTTCCATGGCTTCGAGCCGGGTATCCTGAAACAGTTGCACCGGCGGGGACATCCTTCATCACGCCGGCCTGGGCGGCGATGACCGCCCTGTCACCGATGCGGATATGCCCATTGATGCCGGCCTGTCCACCGAAAGTCACACCGGCTCCCACGGTGGTACTCCCCGCGAAGCCGGTCTGAGCCGCTATGAGACAGCCTGGCCCTATTATCACATTATGGGCCACGTGGACGAGATTGTCTAGCTTGGAGAACCTCCCTATTATGGTCCTGCCCACCACAGCCCTGTCGATGGTGCATCCGGAACCTATCTCCACATCGTCCTCTATGACCACAATACCCGTCTGCGGCACCTTCAGGTGACCTTCAGGATCCGGAACGAAGCCGAATCCGTCGGAGCCGATCACGGCTCCGGAATGAATGGTCACCCTGTTGCCTATCATGCAGTCATGGTAAATGCTTACTCCCGGGTACAGGAGGCAGTCCGTACCGATCCGCGCACCTGGCCCGATGTGGGTTCCGGCCCCTATCCTGCTGCCGCTGCCTACCCAGGCAAGCTCATCCACCGATGAGTTCGGGCCCAGGGTCACGCCCTCTCCCACTTCCGCTCCGGGGTGTACGACTGAGCTGGGGTGAATGCCGGTGAATCCTGACGGAGTCTCTCTGGGAAAAAGAAGAAGGGCATTCCTGAACGCAAGGTACGGTCGGTCGACTATTATCAGGTTCCTGGAGGATGTCTCGATCCTCACCCTGGAAATGACCGCCAGGGCTTCCGTGGAGGACAGGTATGCCTGATACGCCCTGTTGCCGTAGTAACAGACCTGGTCATGCCCGGCATCCTGCAACGTCGATACTCCAGCAACTTCAGCTTCCCCGTCCGGCCCTTCCAGTTCCCCCCCCAGTTCCTCGGCAAGGACGGACAGCTTCATATCAGTCGTTTCCTCCAGTGGCTAGTCTCTCAAGAACCATATCCGTAATATCAATTGAGTTAGATACATATACAACCAGACCGCCCGAGGTGTCCAACACGAGGTCGAATCCCTCCTCGATGCTGATCTCCTGAACAGCCTCGTTGATGCTGGCGACAATCGGGGACACCAGTTCGGAGTTCCTTCTCTCCACCAGCCCTCCCGGGCCGAAGGTGCTGGAGAGGAAGTCCTGCAGCTCAATGCTTTTCTCCTCCAGAAGGGCCTCCCTCTCCCTCCTCCTCTCGGGGCTCATGACCATCGTGTACTCCAGGTCGCTCCGTATGGCGTCCACCTCTTCCTGCAGGGAATCGGCGTGGGCCTCCCACTCCTCTATCTCGTTCTCCAGAAGTTCTGTGGCATCCGCCACCTCGCCGAGGTCGTCAAATATCCTCTCGGAGTCTATTACGGCTATCGTCTGGGCCGAAATGACAGCCGCAGCGGCCAGTGCCGCCAGCAGTGCGATTTTCATGGTTATGATCCTCCAGATGGAATTGGGCCCAGGCTTATCACCTTGACAGGCACCTGGGTATGTTCTTCAGACATGTGTCAGAAATTCGTGCCGAACTGGAAGTGGGGTTCCCAGCCGCCGTCAGGTTCGTCGAAACCGTAGGCGTAGTCGAATCCAATGACCCCCAGCATAGGCACCTCTATCCTTATTCCCAGTCCCGCTCCCCTCTTGAGGTCGGAGAAATCACTGGATGACCAGGAGTCCCAAGTATTGCCTGCATCAGCGAATACGGCCAACTGAATCTGGTCGATGACCCTCCACCGGTACTCGGCTGTCAGGATGAGCATGGACCTTCCTCCGACCTGATCGTACCCGTCCCTAGCCAAGATAGCCTCCTGGGGGTAACCCCTGAGTCCGTAGAACCCGGTTCCTCCCAGCTCGAAAAGTTCGTAAGCCGGAGGCTCCCTCCCCCCGAGAGAAGTTACAGCCCCGATCCTGGCACGAAGGAAGAAGATGAAGTTCCAGAAGGAGGGAACATGCCAGCTGCTGTCGAAGAGGTACTTCTGAAAACCAATGTTCCCGCCCAGGACCCCGCCGGCGAACTCTCCCGTCACCCTGTTCAGGGAACCTTTTGAAGCGAACAGCTGACGGTCGCGGCTGTCCCTGGAGAAGGTCAGTGTAACCGAACTTGTCCACCTGGGCCACTCCATATCGCGCAGGGAATAGTAATAACTTGTGGAATCAGTGGTGATGTTGTAAACGTCCACCTTTTCCAGGTTGTACTTGATGGAGGCCGAACCGTAATCAACCCATGGCAGGGGTCTCCCTACCGTCAAGGCTCCCCCGGTCCTCCTGCGGTCGTAGGCGGACTGGTCGTAGGTGGTATGGAACAGTTCTCCTCCCAGGGACAGGGGCGTATCGAGGAGCCATGGCTCGGTGAAGCCTATCTGTATATCGTTCCGAATCTTTGAGAACTGGTAGTTGAAAGTCAGGCTCTGGCCCCTGCCGAACAGGTTCGTTTCGCCCAGCTCGACAAAGCCGCTGAAACCGGTCCCTCCACCGTAGGCGGCACCTATCCCGGCCTTCCCTGTGGTCTTCTCCACTACATCGAAGATGATGTCCACATCAGGAGAGTCCTCGAGGTAGCGGAAGTCAACCGCAACATCGCTGAAGTAGTTGAGGTAGAAAATGTTCCTGTAACTCCTCATCAGGGCCGATCTCTGGAACATGTCGCCTGGGAAGACCGTCAGCTCCCTTCTGATGACGTTCTCGAATGTCCTGTTGTTACCGGTTATATCAATCCTTCGGATATGGGCCCTTTCGCCCTCATTCACCATGTAGGCTACGTCCAGCGTGTTGTCTTCGTCACCCGCGGTCACAACGGGCTCGATGCCTGCGTAGAAATACCCCCGCTCCTGAAAAAGCTCGTATAAAGTCATGAGGGATGATCTGAGCTTCTCCCCACTGTACTCGTCACCGGGTTCCATTTCCATGACAGACACCAGGAAAGAATCTGTAAAGGCCTCATTGCCTGAAACGGAGATGTTGCCGAAGCTATAGTGATCGCCTTCCTCCAGGGTTATCTCGAACCGGAGGTGCCTGCCGTCATCGAGCATCGACTCCTCCACATCCAGTATTCTGGCCTCCGGATAGCCATGGTCCTGATAGTAAGTGACCACGGAATCCAGGCTTGCCTCGAACTCAGTCCTGCGGAACCGGCCGGACCTCCAGAAGGAGTCCTGCTTCGTATCCATCTGGTCCCTGAGTTTACCGTCATCGAAAACCTCATTGCCGAAAAAGTCGATTTCCCCCACCCTGACGTCCGGACCCTCTTCGCACTGGAAGAGCAGGACGCTCCTGTTATCCTGGTCCGGCTCAAGCCATACAGGGGTCACACTGGCTCTGTGCCTGTGCTTCTCAGAATAGAAATGGAGGACTATCCTCCTTGCTTCCTCCACCTGGGCGGGGGATACCGTCTGGCCCGGGAAAAGGGAAAGTGAATCGAGGACGTCATCCTCATCGAGGTGACCGGGGTCGCTGAACTCGATCCGGCTCAGAAGACGGTTCTCGGTAACAGATATCAGGATGTCCGCCAAATCACCGGTAGTGTCGGCACTGATCTCGATGTCGCTGAAGTAGCCAAGACCGAAAAGGTCCCTTGTGCCCCTGCTGATTTCGGTATAAGTGAGAGTATCGCCGGTCTCCAGTCCGAAGACGCTCGTGATGAGATCGCTGCTGACGAAAGTGTTGCCGGTGACCTCCACCGACCCGACTTCCAGTGCCAGCGACGCGCTGAGCGCGATGGCCAGTACTGCAAAACTGTATTTCAATTCTCGACTCTTCCCTTTATGGTGTCGGATTCGACCTTGCTGTGGATGCTCTCCTCGGCCACTCTGAAGACTATCCTGTTGCCGTCCCTCACCGCAAGTACCGTATCCCCGGAAGCGAACTCGCTCCTCAGGATGGCATCGGTGAGGGGATCCTCGAGCAGTCTTCTGATGGTCCTTCTTATATGACGGGCTCCGGCCTCCGGGTCGTAACCCGCCTCGGCTATGAGGGTGATGGCCTCCGGCGAGAGGGCCAGGGAGATGTTCAGTTCCGTGAGCCTCTCCTCCACATCGTCCATCTGGAGGGATA
>CAZXEF010000014.1:26923-27422 GCA_964639605.1 uncultured bacterium
CGAGAACTCAAGGGGGTTGAAGATGACTATCTCATCCAGCCTGTTGAGGAACTCGGGATTGAACTGGTTCCTGACGGCGTCCATGACCATTCCGCCGATCCTGTCAGCTTCAGTCTCCTTGTCTTCCCTGGCAAATCCCAGCCGGCCGCCGGTGAGCAGGTCACGGGACGCTATGTTGCTGGTCATTATCATGATGGTGTTGGTGAAGTCGATCTCCCTGCCGTAGTTGTCGGTCATCCTGCCGTAGTCCATCACCTGAAGCAGCATGTTGTAGAGATCCGTGTGGGCCTTCTCGATCTCGTCCAGGAGCACCACCGAATAGGGTCGTCTTCGCACCTTTTCGGTGAGCTGTCCTCCCTCGTCGTACCCTATGTATCCTGGAGGAGCCCCGATGAGCCTGGATCCGGCGAAACTCTGCTGAAATTCGGACATGTCAAGTCTGATCAGTGCCGAGGGATCACCGAAGACCAGCTCCGCCAGAATACGGGCGGTCTCTGTC
>CAZXEF010000015.1:0-26955 GCA_964639605.1 uncultured bacterium
GCGTCGTTTTCCACCAGGGGGCATTGCCCAGCGTGCCCAGGTCCATAACCGATCCGATCACCACCAACGAGGTGAATGTCCAGGGAACCCTGAACATACTGCACGCAGCTCTGGACGCCGGATGCAGGAGGGTCCTCTTCGCCTCCTCCTCCTCCATCTACGGTGACGCCCCGGAAACGGTCAAGAGCGAGGACCTCCATGTCAGGCCGCTTTCCCCCTATGCCGTCAGCAAGCTGGCAGGTGAGAAGTACATGCAGGTCTTTCACCATATCTACGGTCTGGAGACTGTTGCTCTGCGCTACTTCAACGTGTTCGGACCGTACCAGGACCCGGACAGTCCCTATTCCGCCGTGATACCTCTATTCATACGGGCATACCTTGAAGGGCGGAGACCCATGATCAACGGTGACGGGAAGCAGTCCCGCGATTTCACCTACATCGACAATGTGGTCCACGCCAACCTCCTGGCAGCCGAAGCTCCGGAAGCCGCCGGGAAGGTAATGAACATAGCATGCGGCGACAGTATCACGGTCAACCATCTGGCGGAGGAGCTGGGCCGTCTTACAGGCAGGTCCGACATAACCCCGGAGCACGGTCCTCCCCGTGCCGGTGACGTAAAGCACAGCAGGGCCCACATAGGACTTGCGGCTGACCTGCTTTCCTACAGTCCGGTCGTCGACTTCAACGAGGGACTGAAAAAAACAGTATCTTTCATGCAGCAGCGCCGGGACTGAACTCCCGGCGCTGCATCGGAACCACCGAAGAGGGCAGTCCACATCCACGGGAGGTGGCTGTATGGAAATCCTGAGGGATAATACCTTTATCCTGGCGGACGGGGCCATAGGCGAGTATCTCTTTTCCCTTGGTTATCCCGGTTCATATCTGGCCTCGGAAGCCGTCATCAGATCCCCTGAGATACTGGCCAGCGTACATCGGGACTATGCTGAAGCGGGGGCCGCGATACTCACGACGAACACCTTCGATGCGAATGTGGCCAAGCTTGACGGCAGGGGGCTTGCCGAGAGATGCGAGGAGATCAATTACAGGGCGGTAGGTCTGGCCGGAAGGAACAGGAAATGCTCCATAATGGGTTCCATAGGTCCGCCGGCAAGCGGAAGGTCATTCTCAACCGAACCCTGTGACGGCGGCAGGCTGAGGGAGATCTTCGGACCTCAGATAGCGGGACTGCTGGCTGGAGGAGTGGATATGATACTCCTGGAGACCCAGATGGACCCTCCGCAGGCCAGAAAACTGTTCGAAATAGTGAGGGCATTCTCCGCAGACATACCAGTGGCGGTCAGCTTCACTTACGGTCAGGACCTGCTCACACCCTCGGGCTTCTCGATGACCGATTCCATCGAAGCCTTCGTTGACACGGACATAGTCATGCTTGGGGCCAACCACGGCACCGGTCCTCTTCAGTTCATGGACATCCACCGCAGGTTCTCTTCCGAATCCCCCTTCCCCGTGATGCTGCAGCCTAACTCGGGCATAGGGAAGTACAGCGACGGAAGGTTCGTTTTCCCTAGGAATCCTGATCATTTCTGCAGGTGCATGCTCTCATGCGCGGACGGGAGGACGGCTCTGCTTGGCGGGTGCTGCGGCACCACCCCGGAATTCATTTCCATGCTGTCAAGAAGGATGATGGCGGAGACCGGGGTGAGGGTCTTCTCATCACCGTCCCTGGAAGAGCCTGAAGAGCAGGAAGTGCGGACCGAGACGGGCGACCCCCCGATCCTCTCGTCTCAGCTGGCGGCAAGGGACGCTCTTATAATTGAGCTCCTTCCGCCCAGGGGAGGCGACCTGTCAGCGTTCGCATCCCGGGCCGACAAGCTGAGGAAGTATGCCCCTGTCACGGTGAGCATCCCTGACTCCCCCATGGGCAAGGTCCGAATGTCACCCTGCATATCAGGTCTATATCTCAGGGACAAGCTCGGAGTCGAACCCCTGGTCCACTTCGCCCTTCGGGACAGGAGCCTCACAAGGATACAGTCCGATCTGCTTGCGCTTTCCGGAAGCGGCCTCCAGGCTGTCTTCCTCATATCGGGGGACCCCCCTTCGCTTGGGGACTATCCCGAATCCACAGCCGTCTACGATCTTACTACAGAGCAGACCCTTCTGCTGCTCCGCAATCTTGCAATGGGTGTGGACCTCAACGGAAGGAAGATCGGCAGCGGAGCGGGTTTCTTCCCGGGGAGTGCGGTGTCCCTGGGCGATCCCGGTGCGCGGGAAAAGCTTGAAAGGCGCTGGGAGGCCGGCTGCAGGTTCTTCATAAGCCAGCCCGTGTTCACCCTGAAGACACTGGAGGAGGCCGGTGACCTGCTGGAGGAATTTCCCGTACTGCCCGCACTGATGCCTTTCCGCAACAGGTACTCCGCCGAGTACCTCGCCGCCGAGGTGCCGGGCATATCCATTCCCCCGGAACTCCTTGGCAGGATCAGGGAGCTGGATGACGGGGATGTTCAGGGATACTCCCTGGACCACCTTTCCCGGCTCATGGATCAGATGAGAAAAATGGTCTCAGGTGTGTACCTGGCCGGTTCCCGGAAGGGAACCGCGGATCTGGCGGACGCATGGCGGCGGAACTGATAGTCTTCGACCCGCTGGAGACACTTCCCGAGGAAGACAGGGTCCTGGCCAGGAGCGGATGTCCTCCCTCTCGAAGGGGACACTTCGGAGTGGAGGCCAGGGAAGCCATTGATAGCCTTTCGAGGACAGCCACCCCCGAAGCCCTTGTAAGCACGATGGATGTCAGGGACATAAGCGAAGATGAAGTGGTGACCGCGGAGATGAACCTGAAGAGCGCTTCACTTGCTAATTTCATGAGGGGGGCCGAAAAGGTGTCGGTCTTTCTGGTAACCGTAGGGTTTCTGCCCGAGAGGGAGGCCGGACGACTCCAGGATGAGGGTTCCTATACCAGGTCATTCTTCCTGGACGCTGCGGCGTCCTGCATGGTGGAAAAACTGGCCAGGGAGCTTCAAAGGAAACTCACCGGGAAATTGCCCGGCTACAGGGCAACGGCAAGATTCGCTCCCGGCTTCGGGGACTTCTCCCTCGCCAGCCAGGAAGATATCATCGTACATCTCGGGGGAGACTCCATCGGGGTCTCGCTGCAGAGGGATTCGTACACTCTAAAACCGGTCAAGAGCGGAACGGGAGTTTTAGGATGGATCAGTCCAAAAAGCTGAGGGACCTGCTTGGCAGAAGGATCGTATTCCTGGACGGGGCATCCGGGACCGAGCTGATGAAGAGGGGGATGCCTCCGGGCATTCCCACGGAACTGTGGGCGATGGAGAACACAGAGACCCTCATGGACATCCATTCAGATTACGCCAGGGCCGGTGCCGATGTGATACTCACATGCACCTTCGGCGGTACGGGCAGCAAGCTCGGTGATCCGGAGCTTGTGGAGCCGGTGAACCATCGTCTGGCGGAATGCGCTTTCAGAGCTTCCGGCGGGACCGCAATTGTGGCCGCCAGCATGGGGCCCACGGGACAGCTCCTCCATCCCTCGGGCACGATGAGCTGGCTGGATGCCTACAGTGAGTTCGGCAGACAGGCCAGGGCCTTGACCTCCGCCGGAATAGACATCTTCTTCCTGGAGACGTTCTCCGACCCCAGGGAGCTTAAGGCCGCTGTCCTGGCGGTACGGGACGCCTGCCCGGACGGCTTCATATCAGCTCAGATGACCTTCGATCACGGGGGTCTCACTCTCTCCGGGACCTCTCCCACCGCTCTCGTAGCTTTGCTTGACCAGCTCCCGGCCGACGCCGCCGGAGCCAACTGCGGGGATGGTCCCGAGGAACTCCTTCCGGTGATACAGGAGATGCTGCGGTTCTCCAGCAGATGGGTATCGGTAGAGCCAAACGCCGGAATGCCGGTCAACGGCGGCTGGGACATGACACCAGCCAGGTTCGCCGGCTGGATGGAGGACTTCGCATGGAGCGGAGTATCCATCCTGGGCGGGTGCTGCGGAACCGGACCGGAACATGTGAGAGAGTACGTTTCCCTTATCGGTAACCGGCCGGCGGCCGCCAGGGAGATCGAGCATATCCGGCTGATCACTTCGGTGGACAGGATTGCACGACTGGGTCACGGTCTTCTGACCGTGGGGGAGTCTATCAATCCAACTGGAAGGAAGAACCTTCAGGGATCGATCTCGGCCGGTGACTCCCTCGCGGTAGTATCCCTGGCAAGAGCCCAGGGAAGAGCCGATGTGATCGACGTGAACCTGGGACTCGAGAAGCTGCTCCCGGACCGCTTCGTAGACGAAGTGTTCAGCAGGCTTTCCATCGGTCCCCCGGTCTCCGTGGACCTCTCGGACCCGGATAACATAGAGAGGGCCTTCAGGCAGATGGGAGGTATCTGCATCCTCAATTCCCTCACCTCCAGCGAGAAGCACATAGAGGAGAGGATAGGCACTCTTCAGCGCCACGGAGGCTATGCCGTGCTGCTCCCGCTCGACGAACGCGGTCTAGGCGAGACCCCGCAGGAGAGACTCAGAATACTCGAGAAGGGTATATCGATACTTAAGGAACACGGGTTCCCGGAGGACAGGATACTGGCAGACCCCATCGTACGACCTGTTGGGACCGGAGCGGACCCCGGCCTGGTGCTGGAGACACTTGATCTTTTCAGGAAGAGGGGCCTCCTGACCATGGCGGGCATTTCCAACATCTCCCACGGAATGCCGGACAGAAGCTCCCTGAACTGGACCCTGCTGGCATCCATGGGGACAAGGGGGCTGGACCTGGCCATAGTCGATGTGCTTGATCCCGCCACGGTATCGACCCACAGGGGCATCCGCATACTGACAGGAAGCCTGGAACAGGTCGAGATGAAACTTCCCGAACTGGACCCCCAGTCCGTCAGCCCCGATTTCCTGCAGATACTTCAGAAGAGCATCATAATAGGGGACCGCAGGCAGACTGAAGCTTCCACCAGAGAGCTTCTGGAGAGCGGCCGGAGCGCGGAGGAGATAATCCGGGACGGTCTGGCCCCGGCCATGGAGAGGGTGGGAGACCTATACAGCCGGAAAAAGCTCTTCCTTCCACATCTGATAGCCGCCGCCGAGGCCTCCAGGGTCCTTACGAAACTCCTGGCCCCTCACCTTGAAAGTGAAGGCGGGCCCAGAAGCCGAGGGAGGATCGTCCTGGCCTCGGTAAGGGGCGATGTGCACGATATCGGCAAGAACCTGGTGGCCCTGTTCCTGAGGAACTCGGGCTTCAGTGTCACTGACCTCGGCAGGGATGTCCGGGCGGAAACGATAGTATCCCGGGCAGAGGAGGAAAAGGCAGACATCATAGCCCTGTCTGCTCTGATGAGCACCACCGCACCGGAGATGGAGAAGGTCATCTCCATGGCCAGGCAGACGGGTTCCAGGGCGAGGATCCTGGTGGGAGGAGCGGTTCTGACCATGGAGTACGCCGAATCGATCGGCGCGGACGGTTATGCCGGGGATGCCCACGGAGCGGTGGGGGAAGCAGTGAGGCTGATGGAGGAGAAGGGCTAGAAATCGGGAAAGGGCTTGAGGACCCAGGTCCTGCATACCGACTTGTACTCCTCTTTCAGCTCAAGGTCATCCACCTGCAGGTGCTGGACCCTCTGCTCGATGGACTTTCCCTTCTTCCCAGCGAACCATACGACCCCGTCGAGGACCAGGACCATTATGAACTGGGCGAATGAGATCCGGTCGCTGAGAATGCCTATCACCGAGATCACGGTCATCCCTCCCAGCAGTACGATCTGGATCAGCGCCTGGTGCATCTGCCTTCTTACCATTGCCTTGAAATCCGACAGGTCCTGATGCCCGGTAATCCTGGGGCGGGTTTCCATGAATCTCCTGATGGCCGAGATACCCATGGCGAAATTGACCATTGCCATTATGAAAAGCACCACTATCCACGAAAAGAATCCCATCCTGCTCCCTCCAGTCGGAACGATTTCAACCGGCACCATAGATAAGTGATCGGGCAGTGGTCAGACACCCTTTGTCTCGGCCACGTGTATTCTGGCCAGGGAAGTGGAATCGTTCTGGAAATGATGCCTCTCGAAGGGTCTCACGATCACCACGTCCCCCTGACCCACCAGGTTAACGGTTCCGTCCCCGTCCATGAAGACAAGTTCCCCCTGGACCACGGTGATCACCCTCTGAAAACTGTACTCAGCCCTGGGAAGCCTCCCCTGCGGACCGATGGAGACCATCCTCACCGTAATGTCATCGCATCCGTTCGCCGGACCCGCAAGTATCCGGGAGATCACCTTCCTGTACCCTGGAGCGGTCTCCCTGTCCGCCCTGATCTCGTCCGATCTCCTGATGACGGCCATCCTACCTCCCGGGGCCGTAGGTCAGTTCCGATCCCACGGACACGGTCCATCTTCCATGATAACGGTCCGACCATCCCCAGCTGACCGAAGCCGGCCCCATCGGGGTATCAAGACCAACCGAAAGACCCGCTCCCCATGTCCAGACACCCTCATCGACTTCCAGAGGCGTATCCCAGTCGTAGGAAGCCCCGGTTTCCAGGGAGAGGAAGAACGGGCCGTTCAGTCTTCTCCTGAAGCATGCGTACCCTGCCGCCCTCTGCCTTGCAGGCAGTGAATACAGGGGCATCCCGGGGATCGTCCTGGCTGCCGTCAGCCTGCTCCGCTGCCATTCCCATGTGGTGCCCGACAGAAGCTGCCCCCAGAGTCCCATGACCATGGTGCCCTTCCTCAGGAAGGGAAACGCTCCCAGCAGATCGTACTGGAGTGAGAGGTGCTTATGGGTCATGAGAGGGGCCCATGACAGGTTCGCGCTTATCCTCATCCCGGATCCCGGGCGCACCCGGTCGTCAACGGTCTCAGTGAGATGGGCAAGGAAGATGGAGGCATAACCTTCATATTCATCGGATCCGTACCTGTGGACAGTGCCGGATATACCCAGCTCGTTCAGGCCGGACCATCCCGAAGAGAACCCCCTGGAGGCCTGGGCGTTCCCGAAGGTCTCTACGGGAATCGTGTAGCTGCCGTCCTCCTCGTACTTCCTCACTTTCATCTGATACATCGCCATTGAATAATCCGCGAACCATTTCCTCCTTCCGGATGTGAGGTCAAGCAGTCTGAACTCACTAAAGAAGTACATGTCGCCCCCGCCTGCGTTCACCATGAGGTGATCACCGGCGTTCATCAAGTTCTGGTGCCTGTAGGTGATCCTTCCGTCCAGACCGAACTGGTTGGAGTAGGTCATCCCTATCCCTATGGAGGAAGGCTCCCTCTCGATGAAGCTGTATACTAATTCGACGGAGCCGGGGGAGCCGGCAGGCTCGAGGCGGTAGTCCACCCTTTCGAAGAGGTCAGATGCATATAGCCTCTCTGCGGCCTCCCTGAGGTCTGCGGGAAGGACCGAATCCCCCCGGGCCAGCAGCATCCAGTCGAGAACGGCTTTCTCCGAGACCTTTTCGAGACCTGTCAGACTGATCGAGGCGATGACATTGATCTCCCGGGACGGCTCAGCCTCTCCTGTCCGGACATGGCCGCTCCTGGGAATCTCCGGATGCTCATCAAGGTACCTGAGCATCTCACTGTAGCCGAGGTCGATCAGAGTATCGGCGGCTTCGCTGGTGAAGTCGTAGCTCCTGGCTCCGTGAAGGTCAGGCCTGAAATAGAAATCCGGCTCCGCGGCGTAGAGATCGTTGACCCTGGATGAGAGGGCGCTGTAGGTCAGACTGCCCACCTGCACAAGGGAGGGGTTCTCCGGAATGTCCGGTTCATCGGAGGAGATATCGATGGCCAGAACGGGCCCGTTCCAGGTTTCAAGTGCCACATCGACGGCCAGGTTGTCCCCTACCCCCCCGTCGACAAGGAGCATGCCGCCCATCCTCACAGCAGGGAAGACCGCCGGTACCGCCATGGAGCTGAGCTGGCAGACGCTCAGCACTCCTCTGGACAGGATTATCCTCCGGCCTGACACAAGGTCGAAGGCGACCAGCCTCAGAGGAATGGGCAGGGAATCAAAGGAGAGCCCCCTTTCCACCTGTACCGGTGATGTCAGGGATGACAGCAGCGATGCCACCCTCTGTGTGGAGATGGCGCTTCTGGGAAGAAGGGGCTGAAATCCCTTCACCTGGAGCGTCAGTATGTCGTGGGATGCAGAGAGCCGCAGGGGAAGCATGGTGAGCCGGCTGTCGGGCCTCGATGAGAAGAGCCAGCCCCAGTCCGTGTTCCTCATGATGGAATCGATCAGGGAAGGCGAGTACCCGCAGCAGTACAGTCCTCCCACCAGGGCTCCCATACTGGTCCCGGTGACATCCCTTACCAGGACGCCCTCCTCCTCAAGGGCCAGCAGGACCCCCACATGGGCGAACCCCCTGGCGCCACCGCCGGAGAGAACCAGGGAAACACCCTCTTCGGCGGATGGTACATCATCCTCTAACAGGGCGGGAATCAGCAATAAAATCAAACCAAAAAGCATGAGATCCAGACCTTTACGCCGGGAACCGAATCCTGTATTCTAAAGTTATGTAAATACTGTATTACCTCAAGGTTCACAAAGCAATCATAATACATCCCAACTCGCTGACGAAAGGAAATGCATGAAGTACCTTCTCTGTATTATGCTGATGGTCTCCGGAGGGCTCCTGGCCTCCGGCCTGTCAATTGTGGAATCGTCCCCGGACGGCATCGTTTTCGATCTGTCGGCTTCACAGCCGGTCTTCAGGACCATTCCCATCAGCGGCCAGACTTTCTCGGCAGCGGTCATCCAGGGCGCCGAGAACACCAGCGATCTCTCATATCCCAGGATGCCGGTCTTCCGCGCCTGGATAGAGATCCCGGTAGGAGCAACCGTGGTGGCCACAGTCTCCGACGAAACTGTCCTGGATGTCAGCGGACCCGCATGGCCAATCAACCCGGCCATCCAGTCGGCCCCCAAGAGCCGTCCGCGCGACAGCTTCATCATGGAGCTGAATCCGGACGTCTACGCCGGCGGGACAGCTTATCCCCGGGAATGGGTGAGGATAGTCTATGCCGGCCAGATGCGCGGCCGCAACCTGGCTCTGGTTGAGGTCCTTCCCCTTCGGTGGGACCCTTCGGACAACAGTTGCCGTCTCCTCGAGGAAGCCACAATTTCCCTCTCCTTCCAGGGCGGGGACCTTGCCGCAACCTACTCGAACGCCAGCAGGTACTACGCTCCGCCCTTCGAGCAGGTCCTGTCCGACCTGACGGTCAACTACGGTACCTTCGAGAGCGGCACCGACACTCCTCCCGCTCCATATCTTATCATCGGGCACGAGGATTTCGTCGACACCGGCATGGACGATTTCGTCGCCTGGAAGACCAGCCAGGGTTTCGACGTGACCATGGTGGACCTCAGCGTCACCGGCAGTTCCGCCTCTCAGATCGAGGCGTACATACTCGACGCCATAGAGAACTGGACCAACCCCCCGGTGTACGTGCTTCTCGTGGGCGACACCGGCTACCTGCCGGGCAACACCGCCACGGAGTACAGCGGGGTGACGGACCTCTACTATGTAACCCTTGATGACGGCGGTTACATCCCGGACGCCTTCATAGGCAGGTTCTCCGTCACCAGCGTGGGCCAGGCGGTGCTCATGGCCGACAGGGTCATCAACTACGAGCAGACGGTCACGGGTTCCACCCCATGGGTGCAGAACACCTGCTGGATAGCCAGCTCCGACAACTACTCGATCTCCGAGGGAACGCACAACTACTGCATCGATACCTATCTCGATCCCCTGGGTTACACGTGGGACAAGGTCTACCCCCACTCCGGCGGCAGCGCGGCCGATGCCATAGCGTCCATAAACGGCGGCGTCTCCATGGTAACTTTCTCAGGGCACGGCAGCACCACCAGCTGGGGTGACATGTCCTTCGGAATCAGCAACTTCAACCAGCTCAACAATGGTGACATGCTTCCCGGAGTCCTCTCCCACGCGTGTCTCACCGGCGACTATGAAACTTCCACCGCCTGGTGCGAGACCTGGACCAGGACCCCCGACAGGGGAGGGCTCTGGTTCTGGGGCTCGGTGCCCTCAACCTACTGGGACGAGGACGACATCCAGGAGAGGGGAGAGTACGACTACTTCCTCGGCCAGACAGTCTACTGGCCCATGGGCTTCCTCAACGGCGGCAAACTGGCCGTCTACGAGTACTACAGCGGAGGAGGCAGAACGCTTTACTACTACGAGGGATACAACCTCATGGGCGACCCCTCCCTGGCCATGAAGATCTGGGGCAATGTCGGCATAGGCGAGTCCGAGACCCCTTCGGTCACGGGCAATATCCTTGTCAACAACCCCGTAAGGTCCACGGCGGTCATCACATTCAGCGGCAACGGGCCTTCGGAGCTCAACGTCTTCGACGTAGCGGGACGTCTTGTGGCCACTCCCTATCGGGGAAGCCTCAGCGGTTCGCAGAGCATGAGCTGGGACGCCGGGAACCTTACGCCCGGAATGTACTTCCTCCGTCTGGAGACAGGCAGTGAAGTCTCCATTGCACGGGTGATGGTCATCAGGTAGCTTTCCACGATCAGGCGACCATGCAGGCGGGGGGGCGGAAGCCCCCCCGCCTCTTTGGTTGACTTCCAGGGACCTTCCGATCATTGTAATCCGGCATCGTTCCAGGGCAGAAGGACATTCCGGATGAGAGGGGATGAAGTGGCTGGTTCAAGGAGGTTACTGTCATTGACGATCGGTCTGTCGGCCGGTCTTCTTTTTCTTCTTTCAGCGCCCGCCTGCTCCGGCGGTGACGCCACAGGGCCGGAGGGCGGCGGTGGAGGAGGCTTCAGCTTCGCCGGGCTCATAGACCATACATGCACCGGCATCTACCAGATACCCGACCAGTGGATAACGGGGATCAAGGACGGGATCAGTATGCACTACGCGCATACTTCTCATGGCGAACAGCTCACCACGGGCCTTTCACTGCTGGAGTCGGATGACCCGACCTTCGATGTGGAGATAGGAGACAGTTATCTGCCGGACCAGACCGGAGCCCTGTGCATCTTCGACGGCCAGGAAGGTGAGACCTACATCACACCCGAGCTGTTCTGGGAGTCCCATGAGGGTATGGAGATGACCAGGGACGTTCTGGACCACAATCCCTCCGTCAACGTATGCATGTGGTGCTGGTGCTGTCAGATGGACTACTACGGTCAGGAGCAGGTCCAGGCGTATCTGGATTCAATGTCGACCCTCGAACTCGAGTATCCCTCCGTCACATTCGTATACATGACCGGCAACGCGCAGAACACCGATGAGGATGGTTACAACCGGTACCTCCGCAACCAGCAGGTCCGTCAGTTCTGCGACGATCACAGCAAGTTCCTCTTCGACTTCGCCGACCTCGACGCCTGGTGGTACAACACGGCCTCCTCCCAGTGGGAACACAGCACCTATTCCTGGTCCGGAGTGCAGGTGCCTGTGGAGCACGAGGAGTTCAATGGAGACGAGGCCGGGCACACCACTTTCGAGAGCTGCAGGCAGAAAGGCCGGGCCGTCTGGTGGATGCTGGCGCTGATAGACGGCTGGGACGGGAACTGATAGTCTATCGCAGTTATTGGGAACCTGAAACATCGAGAGGAGAAGGAATGAGATTACTTGCCCTTACCGCAGTGATACTTGTGACAATGGCCGGCGCCGCAGCGGCCGGATGGCTTTACGCCATCGACGGCGACTACCTTTACAGCGTCGACCCCTACGACGGGTCCTGGAGCTCGCTCTCATCAACCTGGACCGGCACCGAACTGCTCACTTCCTGCGACGGGTACCTCTACGCCATCCAGGGGGACATGCTCTACACGGCCGACCCGGAGACAGGGGAGTGGGAATCCCTCTCGTCCTCGTGGCAGGGTGCCAGCGCGCTTACCGCGGGAAGCAATTACCTGTACGCATGCCAGGACGGCATCATATACGAAGCGGATCCCTACGATGGAAGCTGGGAAGCCATTCCCGGCGATTACTACGGCACACAGCTTCTGGCATGGGCCGGAGGAGCGCTGATGGTCCTCCAGAACGATGTCCTCTACAGGACCGACCCGGTGACCGGAGACTTCACCGAACTTCCCTCCAGCTACGCAGGGACCACGGCCATGACCGGAAGCGGCAGCGACCTCTTCGTGGTGCAGGGTGACGGCCTCTACAGGGTCGATCCCTATACCGGAGACTACGTGGACCTCGGCGGCGGCTACGGCGGCGTCACCGAGATGGCCGCCGTGAACGGCTATATCTACACCGTCTGGGAGGGCACCCTCTGGAAGACCGACCCCGATACCGGCGAGTTCGAGGCTCTCACCGACGGCTGGGGGGCGACCACGGCCTTCTGTTCCCTTTAGTTCCGGCGATCATAAATGAGGAAGCCGGGGACCATGTGTCCCCGGCTTCCTTTCGTTATCCGAATCAGAAGAGCTAGAAGCTGGCCTTGATCGCTCCCCATGTTGATTCCTGAAGCGACATCCCGCTGGCCATGAACTCCAGGATGTTCTCCCAGATGTTGACTCCGTCATTGGCGTAGGCCACGCCGAAGCCGGATATAACGCTGTGGCCGTCGCTGGCCACGCAGATGCCCGCCATGCCGGCAATAGGTGAGGGATCCCATCCGGTTACCGGAGTGGCATTGTTGACCGACATCCAGCCATTCTTGCAGTTTATGCCCGGGTCGGACTGGGTCCAGTCGGTGATGCCCTGTACGATGGGATGGCCTGCATCCCACACGTAGTGGGGGCTCCAGTTGTAGTCAGGTGTGACGAGCCATACGCCCATTGAGTTGGCCAGGTCCATCTGACCGCTGGTGCCGGTGGACCACTCCCAGCTGGAGGCGTATATGGGGGTGCCTCCGGCCGTGTCGTAGTGGTCCTCCACGGCGGCCCAGTCAAGATCGTCGGTGTCGTAGTACCAGCACTCGATTATGATGACATCGTAGCTGCCGCTGCTGAGAGCGGTATTGAATGACTGCTGGCCTGCAGCGCCGCCGGTGAAGGCGTCGACGGTGGCCCCGGGCCAGACGTTCGCGATTGCTGTGAGCACGGCATCGCCATAGCCGCCGTAAGTGTCGTTGTAGACGAGAACACTGCTAGGCTGGGCGACAACGGATCCCGCCAGAGCCAGCATCATTAAGAAAAGAGCAATTTTCATCCGATTCCTCCTAAGATTGAAGTGTATTGAACATTCTAATTTCGTTCAACTTGTCCTGATTGTCAACGATCAGGGTCCGATGCACCAGACCGCAATCATCGGATCTGGGAAGGGGGGCGCTTCTTTATCAACCCCTCGAATCAGTGAACCCGTTTACTTCCCTGACCAGGCGGTGGCGGAGGAAGACCAGGAAACCGCGGGTCTTCTCGCCGAAGGCCTTTTCCATGTCCCTCAAGTAGTGGCCCTGGGTCTTCATGTAACCTTCCATAACATCCCCGGATCCCGTCCCTTCCAGACTGTCGGTCTTGTAGTCCACCACGGTGAGTATCCCGTCAGGGGTCCTGAGCAGAAGGTCGATGAACCTCTTCCTGATGCCCTCCGGTGTCCGTATGAAGTAGGGGTACTCCCTGCCCAGGACAGTGGAACGTCCCAGGTCGAAGGGAAGCTCCATTCCGAAGAATGAAAGGCAGAGCCGGCTGACCTCTTCAAGATCGTTACCGTAGAGCCTTCCAAGGAACGCTCCATTCTCAACCAGCCATCCTTCGGGGTCCGCCATGTCTATTCTCTCCATGACCTGGTGGACCATGTCTCCCAGGGCGGCGCCGCGGGGCTGCCAGTCCCCCGGTACGGGCTCGATACCGAAAAGAGGAGACTCCTCAGGCTCCCGTGAAGTATCGGGCAAAGCCTCCCCGACCTTTCCTCCGGGTCTTGCGGGGAGCGGGTCCATGGGCAGAAGCTCCTCCACCACGCAGCAGCCGGGGTCATCCTGCAGTGCAGCGGTGACGCTTTCCCAGAGAACCGCGGCGTCGGATGCGCTGTCGCTCTCCACGGGTTCCGCCAGTACGAACAGCGATTCCCGGGCACGGGTCACCGCCACGTACAGCAGCCTCCTGGCCTCAGCCAGGGAACGGGCCTTCTCGATGGAGACTATGTCCGGCCAGTAAGGGGACCGCACCCTGATCCTGTCGCCGTCGTCCAGGGAGAAGCGGAAATCGAAAGCCGCCTTCTCCCCGTGATCGTAGGAGATGACCGCATCCCTGGAGCTGCGGGTCCTGGATGGCATGGACGCAAGCACCACCCTCTTCCAGTCCAGCCCCTTTGCGGAATGTATGCTGGAGATGGTCACGGCTCCTCCCTCCGGGGGGACCCTCGAGGGCTCCTCGGGCCGCCGGGGGGTCAGGCGTTCGTCGAGCAGCTGCAGCAGCTCCATGGGAGACCCCACTGCTTCGGAAAGCACCTGCTCCAGGATGTGCTGCAGGTTTCCCAGCCTCCTGGTCAGCTGGTAGCCGCCGGCACAGAGTACGGCCATCATTCGGGTCTGATAGAACAGCTCCATGAGGAAATCGCCAGGGTCCAGTGTCAGAAGACCCTGCCTGAGTCTCAATAGCGCTGCGTTGGCCCTGGCCACCTGCGGGGGGGCACAGCCTGCGGCGGACCGGTATCCGTTGATCCCGGAGGTGAGGGTCTCCGTGATGATTTCGTCTGAAATACCGAAGAAGAGCGAGCGAAGGGTATGGACCCATGCAAGAGCGTCGCCCGGATAGAGCAGGCATCTGATCAGCTCCCTCAGGTCGATGACCTCCTGCCTTCGGAGGAAGTCCCTGGCGGAGCTTACCCTGTAAGGTATACCCTCCCTCTCGAGAGCGTCGACAAAGTGGTGAAGATGGGTTCCCGACCTGTAGAGGAGTGCGTAGTCCTCGGGGGAATCACCCGAACTCAACCCCTCCGCGACCAGTTCGGCGAACCACCTGCCCTGAAGCTCCGCCAGCCATGAAGGAGCGCTGTGGGTCTTCTTCAGCTCCTCGGGCAGTCCGGGGAGCTTCATCACTCGTACCTGGGCTCCCTCGGGAGCCCCGGGACGAGGCTCGATGAGCGAGTAGTCACAGCCGAAGGGAACCTCCTCCGGAGTGCGCCCCCGGAAGAGCCTCTCTCCGAACCTGTTCACGAACCGGATTATGGAGCGGCTGCTCCTGAAGTTGGTGGTGATGCTCTCCGAAAGGGCTCCCGAAGCTTCCAGCCTGTCCCTGAAATCGCCGTAGGTCTCGATGTCGGCGTTTCGCCATCCGTAAATGGACTGCTTGTCATCGGCCACGATGGTGATACGGCCCTGGGGAATGGAGCCGTCCTGCTCCAGGAACGACATGAAAAGCCGTGTCTGCTCTCGGCTTGTATCCTGGAACTCGTCTATCAGAATGTGGTCGAACCTGTCCGCCAGGAGTCCGGCCAGTTTCCCGCTGCGGGATATGGCCCGCCAGGCCGTATATAGAAGATCGTCGTAGGACAGCCTGCTCCTGTCTCCGTCCCATCCTTCCCTCAGCTCCTCCGCGAACCTGCCGGCCAGGTCCCACGAAAGCTCGGTAAGCCTGCCTGCGCAGAGCACTCCGGAGATCTCCCTGAACCTGTCCCTGGCACTTCCGAGGATACTCCTGGCCAGGCCCCTGTCGGTCCAGTTCGCTTCGGAGCCGGAGTTCAGGTTGATCTTTCCGTACATCTCCACTACCAGGACCGGTTCCGGCTCGGGGATCTGGCGCTCAAGTCTCACGAGGCCTTCCTTGAAATCCTCTGCCATCAGGTACAGCTTGTCGGAATGATCCGAGCACTGGTGCATCATCGACTCCACCGCGGCCCCGTGTGTCTCCATGAAATCTCTTAAGATATCGGATACGGCCTCAGTGCCTCCGGCCATCCCCGGCGAGTCCAGCCAGCGCCTCTGCTCCATGCCCAGGGCTATCATCTTCTGAACATCGGTGCCTGTCTCTGAAAGGAGCTTCAAATCCCCGGGCGACGGGCTAAGGGAAAGGAGCCAGCTGTCCCATTCCCTGGCTATCTCCACCGGTGTGAAGTGGGATTCTGTGGTAGTGAACGCTGGATCCACACCGGTGAGGCTGAAATACTCCTTGAGTACCCTCGACGCAAAACCGTGTATCGTCGAGATCCAGGCTGACGCAATGTTCTCCAGTGCCCTGGCGCATTCGGATGACCCTCCGTCGGCCTCCTCCCTGAGCCTGCGTCTTATCCTGAGGCGAAGCTCCGCCGCCGCCGCATCGGTGAAGGTCACCACCGCAAGCCTTTCCATGGGTATCCCCTTTTTCACAAGACCCGACACCCTGCGGACCATGAGCGTGGTCTTGCCGGTCCCGGCACCGGCCTGGACCGATACGTTCCTCTCAGTCTCGGCCAGTACGGCTTCCCTTACGGGCTGGTCGGGAGGAGCCTTCACATCCTTCATCTGAGGCTCAGTCTTTCCCTGAAGTAATCCATCCTGCCGTCGGACTGGACCTTTGCCCTAATCCTGTCGGTGGGCGTGAGGCGGCAGAGTCCCCTGTAGGGACAGCCATCGCAACGCACCGTGGGAGCGGGCGGAAAGAGGCCGCCGCGGATCATTCCGACGATCGTTTCGGCGTTCTCCCTCACCCTGTCCATTATGGATGCCATCTTCCCGGCGCTCCACTCCGACAGTTTCCCCGGAGTCCTCTGCGATATGGATGCGTAGGCCATGGAGCCCGTGATCCTGTCGGGGTAGTTCTGAAGCGCAAGCTGGTAATAGAACGGCAGCTGGAACAGGTATCCCTTCTCTATGTCCGAACCCTTCGGAAGTGAGCCGCTCTTGAGGTCCAGGAGGACCAGCCTCGAAGCCGGGTCTTCCAGTAGAAGGTCCACCCTGCCCCCGATCTCGATGTCGCCCAGCGTTCCGGTGAGATGGACCTCGCTGGCGACAAAGCTCCATCCTCGGGGCTGCATGGCCGTCAGGCTCCTCCGAATGGCTTCACTCTCCCTATCGACGAACATCCTGCACAGATAATCCGCACCCAGTACCTTTGCCAGGCCATGGACCTCAGCCGTCTCCTCCACGATCCGTATTACGGCTTCCGCCGGGGGAATGAATCCGTGCAGCTCCACGATCCTCTCCACCGAGTCGTGTATCACGTTGCCCCTGGTGGCGGCGTCAGGGGTGCAGCCTATGTCCACAGGCTCCCTGCGCTCAAGCTTCCAGCACTTTCCCGCCAGGAACGCGAAGGGGCACCTCGCGTACTGTTCCAGCAGGGTGGGACTCCACCTGTGGAACTCGACAGGAGACCTGTCCAGGATGCCGTCGTAACGATCGAATGAAGAGAAATCCATCCGCGATCTCTCAGCTCTGAGGGCGCTGCGGAAGACCGGATCGTCCGGGACGGTTCCTTCCAGGGCTCCCACGGCCGTCCTCTGTCCCGGATGTCCCCCTCCCACGAGCTGCCGGACGGGGGAGGAGGACTCCCTGACGAACCAGCGGGGGTCGGGTACGGCCCCGGATGAGGGAATTACAAGGGAAGCGATGAAGGGCGAGGGTGATATTTCGCTTCCATCTCCTGCCTGCTCACGGTAGATGATATCCAGGGTCTCCTCCGCCGCCTCTCCCGCCTGTCTCAGGAGAAGTGCGTCCTCCGCCTCGCGCTGTGATTTCAGGGCCAGCTGCAGCTTTCCCCTCAACTCCTCGCTGAGCCTGGGGTCTTCAACCTGCGGCCTTGGAAATACTCCCTCCTCCATGTCCATGAGGATTACACTTCGGAAGGAGCTCCCCCTCAGCTTCTCCACGGTCAGGACCTGGAAGCCGTCAATGTCCGCTTCCCTCAGCAGAACCTCCACGGACTGGTACTGAAGCCTGAGAGCCACACTGAACGATTCCAGGGTCGATCCGTATACGGACCTGAATTTCGACGTGTCGAACAGGGACCAGCCAAGGGCACTTTCCGTTTCCAGTACGGTCACTTCCTCCAGGAACTCCCGGAGCCTCTCGAGGAACACAGCCGGGGCAGCTCTTTCCGGCAGGCTTCCATGGAATTCGTCCACCTTTCTCAGCAGCCGCCCCAGTTCTCCCTCTCCCTCATCCGATGCGTACCAGTCCCTCCATCGCTGGATGCCTATCCTTATACCCTGATCCGAGGAAACCCCTGCAACCTGCGAAGGATCGGCCTGGAACTCCTCCCTGAACATCCCCCAGGACAGTACTGTCTCAAGGTAGACATGGTAGAACTCACCGCACATGAACTTCAGGAGATCAAGGATGAAACGGGCCTGGGGCATCCGCGCCAGTCTCGACGTAAGCGGCGAGTTTACAGGCACTCCCTCATGAAAAGCCATTCGGACAAGGCTGTCGCCTTCCCCCTTTCTTCTGGCCACGGCTATCCTGCGAAGAGGTACTCCCTCCGCCCTGAGACCGGATATCCTGTCCAGAGCGGCCCTGCAGGCTCCCATCTCACCGGCTGCCGCCGTCACTCGAAAGCCGGCCGGTGGACGGGAAGCAGCGCCACCGGTCCCGAGGAACTCCAGGAAGGAGCCGAACTCGTTCATCGGGATGTCCCTGTCCGACCTTCCGGCGCTCCCTGAGCCAAGATCATCCAGGAGCTTCCTCGTCCTGCGGTATACACTCTCCCACCGGGAATTCTCCGTGACCGGACTGAACCAGTAAACGTCACCGGAATCCCTCAGGATCCTCTTCAGGAAACGGCGCTGCAGGGGATTGAGATCGTAGAAGCCGTAGAAAATGAAAGTATCGGATCCCGCCGCCCGGATATCCCTCTCCATCATCATGTCCACGCAGGATGTGTAGTGATCCTCGCGAAGGGCACCGTAAGCTGTCAGCAGACTTCCTGCAGCACGCTCCGTTGCGGTCTGGTCACGGGACAGCGAGAGGGATGTGACCCGGTAGAGTTCAGGATTGATGCCGTGCTCGAAGAGGTCCTCGAAGAACGTACCCAGGGAATGCGCTGTTTCATGATTGTCCCGCAGCTGGTGAAAGGGCTCGCCCTTCTTCAGGACTTCCATGGCCCTCAGGGCGAACAGCGTCCTGTCAGAATGACTCACGGTCTCAAGGGGCGCAGGAAGAGGCTGCATCTTACCTGCAAGATGCCGGATGCCGGGAAGGAACCGGATGCCGGCGGACACGGTACCCGAGGTTACGTCAAGGAAGATCTCCCTCAGCCTGTCCAGCTGCTCAGCCCCTGCGGCGATCACCCAGAGCTGTCCGCGTCCGGGGAGGAGCTTCGGCACCAGTTCCCGGAAGTCCTTCTCTATTGCCCTGTAATGTCCCTCGAAGAGGGTCGTTCTACGCATTCATCCCGCCCGTTGCCTGAAACAAGGTTCGAACGGGACAATTATCGCACATCACAGGTCTTTCATCAACAAGAGGCCGACGATGTCATCACATCATGAACAGCGTGAACCTGGCCAGGGGCTCGCCGGGGACCCTGCAGACGGTGCCCGTCACACATCCCTTTGCCAGGGCGTCGATGATATCGGTCGCCAGGTTCCCGCTTGGACCCTCCGGAAGCCCCTGGAAATCGAAGTAGAGCGGACGGGTACAGGTCATGGGGACGTCGAAGCCCATCAGCGGCCTGGAATCGCAGTCTCCGGCCTGGTAAAGGCTTGTCACGTCAAGCTGGCCCCCGATCCCTGTCAGATGCAGCCAACCGCTCTCACCCGTGCTGAAATAAGGATCATCGACCAGTCCCAGTTCACCCGGCAGAGCACCCTCGATCTCCACAGCGATCCGGGGAGGGGAAGGAAGGGATATACCGGTCATATACTCCACGAGAGCCCTCCGGTTCAGTATCATGGGACCTGTAGGATAGACCCTGGCACGATAGACTCCTTCACTGCAGTCGACCACATTGCCCGAAAGCTTGAGCATCCCTCCGTCGTCCGTGTTAAAGATGATCTCCACTTCGGACTCCCATGGGTATCCATCCTGTACGCCAAGGCTCATGTGCCAGCCGTCAAGTCTTTTGTCGCTGAGGCATTCCAGGGGGGAATCCGTTTGCCAGGACTCTCCTGATTCCTGCAGCGTGAGCCCGATGAACTCGCTCCCGCCGGCGAACCGCACCTCCGTCTCCAACGTCCTGTCGGCAAGGGTATCGCCCCGGCAGAGTGTGAGCAGTTCCTCCCTGTTCAGCACACCGGGATGGACCCAGAATGCGTTGAAATCGAAGTACCCCCTGAGCAGCCAGTACCCCTGGCCCGGTGTCCCGATGACCTGAAGGGAGCCTGTGTCATCCGGAAGGAGAAGGAAACCTTCTCCCGGTGACACGGCGTCCACCATCGGGGAGCCCATCTCCCAGAAATCCAGACTGAGCGTGTCCCCCGCCGCGTGGTCTCCGATGAAGGACTCGGTCACAACGACGGTGACACCGCTGCTATCGGCGGTCAGTATGTCCCCTGACACCACCCAGGGCAGGTCCGCCATGGTCTCCTCCAGGTCCGTTGACCATGGTCCGGCCGATACCGCCGCCGGGAGAACCAAAAGGGCGGACAGCAGTGCTGCTGTGCGATAATGCATGCCGTACTCCTCTCTTTGATGATTATACACGTGAGCACAATGAATATTTCATCGAGGCATCATTTTGATATAATCATCTTATGAACAGGCCGGAGCAACCTAGAATCGAGAGGGGAGACCGATGGACCGCGCCGAAGTCCTTGAGTTCGTGCGAAAAAACTCAACTTCGTTCATGGCCACCGTTGAGGACGGAAAGCCAAGGGTCAGAGCCATGGATACGCCACATGTGGATAATGGGGGACTCACTTTCTGCACCGGGACAGGAAAGAACGTCTGCCGGCAGCTACTTGCCCACCCGTGGGTGGAGCTCTGCTACTGGAGCATGGATGAAAAGCTCCAGGTGAGGATCCGAGGAAGGATGGAAGAACTTGACGACCAGGAGCTGAAGAGACACATAGTCGAGACCAGGTTCGTTTTCCTCGAGCCTGTTGTGGAGCAGTTCGGCTGGGAATCCCTTACTCTGTTCAGGTTGTCCTCAGGCGAAGTGAGGACATGGTCCCCCGAAAACCCTGCGGAAAAATACCCGCAGATAATGGAGTTCTGAACGGAGTTGCTCATTCGTTCAGAGCTGCCCTGGTTTATGGATCATGTCAATATTATACTGAAAGCTGATGAATATTCATGCGAGGAAATGGGAAGGGGGCTTTGAATGGTCGGGAAGAGCGGGTTCACCAGAAGGGTAAAGGAACAGGCCAGTCAGCCGCCGGGGACACCGATGTTCATCGGAAAGCGGAAGATGGAGGAGGTCCGTATCTCCTACATGAGGTACAACGAGAACCTCTACGAAGAAAAGGAAATCTCCTCGCCGGAGGAGTGCGCCGAGCTCTGCAGATCCAGTGATGTCGTATGGATAAATGTTGAGGGTATCCATGACGAGGACATCGTGGAGAAGCTGGGGAGACTTTTCAACATTCACGCCCTTACCATCGAGGACATCGTGAATACCCTCCAGCGTCCCAAGTTCGAGGATTTCGGTTCCTACATCTATATAGTGCTGAAAATGCTCTACTACTCCCAGGTAGAGGTTGCAATGGAGCCGGAGCAGGTGAGCGTCATCCTTGGAAAGAACTTCGTGATCACATTCCAGGAGAGACCCGGTGATGTCTTCGACCCGGTCCGTGAGCGGATACGGGTCGGAAAGGGAAGGGTACGCAAAGCAGGTTCCGACTACCTGGCCTACGCCCTTATGGATGCGGTGGTGGACAGCTACTTCCTTATCCTGGAATCCATAGGAGACCAGATTGAGGATGTCGAGGACAGGGTCATACTGGAGCCGGAGCCGGGAACGATCGCCGATATCCACAAGTTCAAGAGGTCCATGCTCTTCATGAGGAGGACGGTCTGGCCCCTGAGGGAGGAGATAGTCCTGCTCGAGAAGAGCGGTTCGGAGCTGGTGAACGAATCCACCTCGGTCTTCCTGCGTAACCTCTACGATCACACCATTCAGGTGATCGATACCGTCGAAACCTACCGTGACATCATCTCCGGCATGCACGACACGTACCTCTCCAGCGTAAGCAACAGGATGAACGAGGTGATGAAGGTGCTGACCATAATAGCGACCATATTCATTCCCCTCACCTTCATCGCGGGAGTGTACGGCATGAACTTCCGTTTCATGCCTGAACTGAAGTGGGAGTTAGGTTATTTCGCCACCCTGGGCATCATGCTGGTGGTGGCGCTGTTCATGGTGCTCTTCTTCAAAAGGAAGAAATGGATCTGAGGGCCAGGAGATCAGCAGGTGATCATCCTTGAGCGATGAACAGGGAAGGCTCGGAAGGCAGCTCCTGGCAACCAGGAACAGGCTCCGCGGCCAGTCCGACCCGGATGTCAGAAAAAAGCTCTACAGGAAAGAAGTGCGCCTGCTGGTAGCGCTTGGCAACCTCCAGGCTGCTGAGACGACGGCAATGAATCTGCTCGAGGAGAATCCCGGGCTGCCGGCGGCGTTCTCCATCCTGGCGGACCTCGCCTGCAGGTCGGGCAGGTGGGACCGGGCGGAGGGACTGTTCCGAAGGGCGTCGGAAGGTCTGGCCGGTTCAGGGGACCGCGAAGGAGCCGACAGACTCAGGACAGGTCCCCTATACAGGCTTGCGGAGGCCAGGAAGGATTACCTTGAATGCGCCCGGCTCTCTTCGGGAGAGGGTGAGTTGAAAGCCGTGCTGGCAGCCAGATGCGCAAGAATGGCGGGAAAGGCAGGAGGTCCTTACATACCAGGAGGAGGTGACTGGCTGGCTTCCCGACTTGCCCGGCTGGAAAGTGCGTGGCGCGGGTCTCCCCCCGATGATCTTCTGGACATAGCTGTGGAATGGCGGGGCACTGAGCCTGAATGGAGATGGAGGTTCATCGTCGAGAGCGCAGGGCTGTGGGAGAAGATGGGCCTGGACGCGCGTTTATGGAGCAGACCGGCCAGGGAGACTGCATGCCCTGTCCTTGATCCCAGATTTCATGAGGAATGGAGGCGGTTTTTGAAATGACTGACAGCAGGGACCTCGAAGGGCTCACTGCCCTGGGAGGGGAAAGCACTCCCGGAAGGGAACTGGAAACCTTTCCCAATCATCACCCCGGAAGGGATTACACGGTCACGCTGAACACCGACGAGTTCACCTGCCTCTGCCCGAAGACCGGACAGCCGGACTTCGCGGCCCTGACCATAGAGTACGTTCCCGACGAGAGGATACTGGAGTCCAAGTCCCTGAAGCTCTACCTCTGGTCCTTCAGGAACGAGGGAGTCTTCCACGAGCATGCGGCCAACCTGATATTGGACGACATCGTCAGGGCCCTGGATCCCAGGTGGTGCAGGGTGGTTGCCGATTTCGGGGTCCGCGGAGGTATCGGTATAACCGTGGACGCCGAGTATCAGAGGATGGGAATGGAGGAATAGTCATTCCACGGTGGACGGTCCTGCTGCTTATCCTGTTCCTGGAGCCCGAGCCGGCAGGCTTTGCCAATTCAGGGGTGCTGGGAGTATCCGACGGGCGGATAGTGGACGGGGAGGGCTGTCCCGTGATCCTCAGGGGGATCAACATGGACCTCTTCTACCATCTCATGGGAGACGATCCGGAGGTCCCCTTCCGGTACGCCGGCCGCGAGGACGTGGAGCGTCTTGCGGACATGGGAGCCAATGTCCTGCGCCTCTGCCTCAACTGGAAACTGTTCAGGGACGGATCAGGCTATGAGCTCATCGACCAGTACCTGGACTGGTGCCGTGAGGAGGACATGTACGTCATACTGGACATGCACGTAGTTCCGCCCAACAACAGCGCGTCGGGAACCGCCGTCTGGGAGGAGGGCGGTGATGCCCTTGTGGAACTCTGGGGAGAGATCGCGGCCAGGTACGAAGGTGAACCGGTCATAGCCGGCTACGACATCTTCAACGAGCCCAGGCCCCCGGAGAGATCCATGTGGTGGGACCTTTCCGAAAGGATAACGGCGGTAATCAGGGAGAATGATCCCGACCACATAGTCTTCGTCGACATGGTGGGCTACTGGGAGAGGGGATTCCAGCCCATCCAGGATCAAGCGCTTGTATACACGATCCACTTCTACCGGCCGTTCCCCGTTACCCATGCCGGGGCCGACTGGGGTGCCGACTCGCCGGTCCCGCCGGGCTCGTCCTATCCCGGCTATGTCATCAAGGGTCTCGAATGGCTCGCGGGATCGGAGGAGGCTTCGCTGGAGGAACCCTCAGGCCGCTGGGTGAAACTTGAGACCGGTACACTGATCCCGCCTGAGGACGCGGAATGGGCGACCTTCAGACTGGGAGCTTCCGGGAACACGGGAAGAGTCGAGTTCGACGACCTGAGGCTCTGTGTTGACGGAAACCCGGACAGTGTATGGAACAGTGGATTCGAGGAGCGCTCCCCCTCAAGGGGCCAGTGGCCAGCCAACTGGTTCCCCCACGAGGAGGACGGCGACTTCTCCTCTGAGTGGGGAGGGTCCGGACGTTCCGGAGAGCATTGCGCCGTCCTCGAAGGCAGTCGGGGGTCTGCGTACTGGAACCAGTCCTCCATCCGCACCGATCCCATGATCTCCCTGGACGGGGTGGAGAGCTTGAGCCTCTCATGCTGGGTCAGGGCACCGGAGAACCAGGGCAGGATCACCCTCAGGGCGGACTACATAGCAGGCGAATACGAATACTTCGACAGGGACGCCCTTCTGGGGGCCATAATGCCCGCTGTCACCTGGGCCGAGTCCCATGGCTCACCACTCTATATAGGCGAACTGGGAGTCATTGCCAGTGCTCCCGAAGCATCCAGGGTCGTCCTGGCCCGGGATATGATGTCCGTTATGAACCAGCTCGGTCTGCACTGGACCTGGTGGACCTACCGCGACTCCGGCGAGGCCTGCTTCGGCCTCTTCCATGGCGACGGGAGCAGCGATCCGGAAGTGCTCAGGGCATTCGAAGAAGCACTCGCCGAGTAATGCTACAAAAAGGGGACGGAGGTGGTTCTCCGTCCCCGTGGTCAGGTTTGCTTCAACCTACCTGAGAAGGTTCACCTTCATAGTGGTCGTGCCTGTGGAAGTCGTCATCCTTACGAAGTAGACGCCCCGGCCAAGAAGCTCTCCACTGTCCGAAGTGCCGTCCCATGTCATGGAATGCGACCCCGGTCCCATGGATCCGGGGATGATGGTCCTCACTATCCTGCCGTTGATGGAGTAGATATCCACCCGCACATTCGAGGCTTCGGCAAGGGTGAAGCCGATGGACAGCTGCTCGTGGAAGGGGTTGGGGTTAAGGTTCATCTCCGGTGCGGGAATACCCGCGAAGGAGGTTTCGCCGATGGCGACACCTGGAAGGTCCGCCAGTTCGATGTACCTTCCGGACCCGCTGTACTCTGTCTCGATTATGGACCCCGTGGAGGCATCCAGTTCATGGACCCCCGTACCGTTGGTGGCAAGGAGGTTGCCGTTGCCCAGCCTGAATATTCCCCGGCCGCCGCTGAAGGACCAGCTGTCGGTTATGGTGCCGTCTATGGTGAACTGGTAGATCATGTTCTCGCTGAAGCCGATCACCAGGTAATATCCGGGGTTGAGTATGTCCACCTGGACCTGCTCGGGGAAGTTGATGGAGAAGAGTTCCCCGATGAGCGTGCCGTCTGCATGGTAGTGCCTGACGTTGTCCGTTGAGCCCTGTATGTCGCAGTACAGTGCCGAACCCGACTCCACCTCGTCTATGAACATGATGTCGAAGGGGTCTGTGCCGTCCTGGATGAAGTAACCGACGAAGGATCCGGGAGCGTCGAACATGGCCACGTAATCGTCCCCGCTGGTCACGTAGACGGTGTCGTCCCTGAAGTCGATACCCCTGACATTGTTCAGGTACGTGGCGTCCCCCACCACGTACATGAAATTGCCGTTTTGGTCGAAGCCGTAGACCGCATCGGAGACCTGATCCGACACGAGTACCGGTCCACCGGGGGATATCTGCATGGCATTGATCGGTGTCTGGAAATCGTACAGTGTGCCTGTGGGATCGTCAACGATGAAGTCGCCCCAGTAGGTGCCGTCGTAGGGGTCGAACATACCCACGACATCGGCATTGGAGTCGGGGATCAGGAGGACCTGGCCCCGTGGCGCGTCGATCTTCTGATCGTACCTGGGAGCATCCGCCGTCTGGCCGCTCTCACCTGTCTCCTCAATGGTCACCCAGCCGGACACTGCCTCGGGCAGTGCGAACAGGGAACCACACAGGATGAATAGAACAACTGCAACTCTCATGCTGCCTCCTCCTTTGTAAGTTTTTTAGCAGGTTGACAATAGTCAAGTCCGGCGAAAAAGACAATACATAAAGTACTTGTCTACGGGGATATCGGGTCTGGGCTGAGGCGGCTCAGGGCAGCAATCCCCTGATCTTCAAGACCATGTTCCTCAACAGCTTGTTGCGCCTTTTGAAGTTGAACATGGACTTCTCCTCGATCCCCTGGAGGACCGACCTGTCGCACCCTATGCTCTGAAGGAACCGGTCGAAGCCCTCGGGGGCCTCATCGGGCTCGCGTTCCTTCACTATCGTCAGGGCCTCCTCCCGAGAGATGACGCCGGCCCTGACCATGTTCGCATAGAGGTACTCGTACTTGCCGAATCCCGTTCTCATCCTGAAGAGGAAGCTGGAGTGGGGCGTCCCCAGGCAGTCGTACCTGACGTCGGCCATGGTCTTCCCGAAATCCAGTTCACGGTTCAAAGTCTCGTAGATCTTCGGAAGATCCCAGGGGATGTAGTTGGGCAGGTTGATCTGCTTGACACCGAACATTCTCTTCCACGGCGGGAAGAGGTAATCCCAGCGAAGCTCCCTGAGGTCAAAGGCCGGCTTCATGATGTCCTTGAAGCAGACCCGGTCCATGTAGGAGATTTCAGGGGGAGGAGCTTCCAGGATGTCCGAGAACCCGGCGACGATCAGCCTGATGTTGTGACTGTCGGCCGCCCTGAAGATGGCCGTCGGGATCAGGACGACGCATGCGGCGCAGAATTCCCCTGTGGCCTCCAGCGCCCTCTTGTAGACTTTGTAGATGAATTCCT
>CAZXEF010000016.1:0-26867 GCA_964639605.1 uncultured bacterium
GTCATGGGTCGATGAAGAGTATCTCCACGGTGAGATAAGGAGTAATACCGCGCTTCCGGAAATCTGCTCGGTGGAGGAGAGGGGACACCGGTTCGTAAAGAAAGACGGTACCGTTTACAGGGAGAACCAGCTATGGAGGATGTATAAGGACCCCCTCACCCTGGAGGTCCTCCGTGAGGAAAAGCTTATGAAGAATCACGCCGAGGTCAGGTACGATGTATCCGGCATACCGGGAATAGAGGTGGAGGAAGGGGACTGAGCCCCTTCCTCATGCCATTTACCTGGATATCACCATTGTGACCGCGTCCAGACCGGACTGGCCGCTCATCACTATGGAGTATACCCCCGGGGGCAGCGGATTCCCCGACGCGTCCCTTCCGTCGAAGGCAATGCTTCCCGAACCCTGAGAGAGCAGCCCGGAATGCAGCCTCCTGACAGCCCTTCCCGAGATGTCGTATACCGTCATCGAGAACTCACCTGAGACCGGGATATCGTAGGCTATTGAGCACCCTGACCTTGTCGGGTTCGGAGACGGAACATGGAGCATCGGAAGGACCGGGCCCTGCTCCAGGCCACCTTCTATCCCGGTCTGGCCCGTGATGAAAGTCAGTGCCGGATCGCCGAGGAGGTTGTTCTCCTGGGTCACCCAGTCTATCAGGGGAACTGAGATCAGGGGCTGGATCGCGTCCTTGGCATTGCACTGGGTCACTCCGATCCGGTCCACGCCGAAACTGAAGAGCTGCTCGGCGAAAGTCAGCTCCAGCCATTCGGAAGGACCTCTCGAAGGAGGAGTCCCCCATCCGTAGCTCGAATTGAACATCACGGCGATGCTCCCGCCCAGGGGTGAGAGCATGAGGCGCTCTGCAATGCTGGCGCCCTCTGTGAGCTCACCGGCCATGCAGGCCATGGAGTGGAAGACGGTGAGCATGTCTATGTTGTGCATCTGGCCGTAATTCGTGGTGGCGATTATCTCCGTGGGCGCGTAATCGTACCAGTAGATACCGGCCCAGTTGCCGTGGCCCTGAATGGCTGAGAACGAGCATCCATCGTTGATGATGTCGATCTGGTTGTTGGGATGGCCGGACATGTTCTCGTAGAGTTTTTCCACCGTCCAGCCTGAAGGGATGTACCCGGCTATATCCTGGCAGATAAAGCTGCCCCAGTAATCCGGCGGCCAGAGCCCGGCGCCGGCCAGCAGGGCCGTGGTCCTCCAGTCACCCTGGGGCGAAGTGGTCTCGTAGGCTATGGTCTTCTCCACCATGTTCCCGACGTAGGCGGTGTTGTCCGAACAGAACCTGCCCACGTAGAGGTCGGAATAGTAATTGATGCCGTCCCCGGCCTCTCCGTAGAGATGGTCGCCGTCAGCGTCCCAGGTGCCGTCCAGGTCTATGTAGTAGTGGTCGGTCACGTTGTCCAGAGTACTGCTGCCGTATACAAGGCTGGAGATCCTGGTCGTCTCCCCGTAATCACCCACTATCAGGGCGTATATCAGGGAATGGTTGTTGTACTGGTCCTTGAGGTAGTTCCTTATCCTCTCCGGTGTGTCGTAGCCCGAGTAATTATCGGTGATGAAATCCACCGTAACGAACTGGGACTCTCCGGTGTAGAGGTTCCTGTGGTCCACCAGGGGCTGCAGTATTCCCGCCATGCTGCTGTCACCTATGGCCACCCAGACTGGGTCACTGTCGGTATCTGACCTGAGTTCCGGCGACCAGGCCGGGAGCATCTCAGGGTTCCTGACTATTGATCCAACTGCTTGCGCCGCGGTGTTGAGCTGTCTCTCCGTAAGCGTTGAAGGAACCGCTTCTCCGTCCTGATCGCACTTCACGGTGACGATGGCGGACAATATGACCGAGAGTTCGCCGGAGACGGGATCGTAGCTGAAGGGGACCAGCACGAAGCTTCCCAGTCTGAAACCGGACCTGTTGCCGGAGTTCGTGGTGCCGACCGGGTCCGACGGGAACAGGCTCCTGCTGAAGTATACGGCCGAGGGTCGGGCAGACTCGAAGGGATGGCTCAATATGCTGTAACTCACCGGGGCCAGTTCGAACCTTCCGGGGAGCACCACCCGGTCCTGGACATCCAGCGACACCTCACTGATTGAAGTCCCCTGGGGGATCGCGAAGGTGTACGGGATGCCCTGCAGGGAGGGCTCACCCTCCTGGAAGGGAACCACTCCTCCGGGAATGGAGACCACGTCCCATTCCATCCACCGGGAGACCTGTACCTGGTCCTGCTCCAGCGAGAACTGGAAAGTTATGTCCTCGCCGATGGCGGCGCTGGCGGTTATCAGCATCAGTGCGATGAGGATGACTGGTTTCATGTTGTTGCCTTTCATTTTCCCCCCGGTGTCAATTGCTTCATTTCGCTGTCGACCATCTCGTCGACCATATCTTCGAAGGTTATCTCCGGCTCCCACCCGAGGAGACGGCGCGCCTTTGACGAGTCTCCCCTCAGGGCGTCGACTTCTGTGGGTCTGAAATACCGTTCGTCTACCGTAACGTATCTGTGCCAGTCCAGTTCCAGCCTGCCGAAGGCCCTGTCCAGAAGGTCTCTGATGGAATGGGTCCTTCCCGTCGCGATGACGAAATCGTCCCCCTTGGGCTGCTGGAGCATGAGGTACATGGCCTTGACGAAGTCCCTTGCATGTCCCCAGTCGCGTTTAGCGTCAAGGTTCCCCAGGGGAAGAGTGTCCTGGAGCCCCATCTTTATCCTTGCGGCGGCTTCGGCCACCTTGCGGGTGACGAAGTTCCTTCCCCTCCTGGGGGATTCGTGGTTGAACAGTATGCCGCTCGAGGCGTGAAGTCCGTAGCCCGTTCTGTAGTTCACCACCATCCAGTGTGAGTATAGCTTGGCCGCCGCGTAGGGGCTTCTGGGATGGAACGGTGTCTCCTCGTTCTGCGGCGGAGGCGATGAGCCGAACATCTCGCTGGTGGAAGCCTGGTAGAACTTGCATTCCCCTACCAGGCCCACCTCACGGATGGCATCCAGAAGACGGGCCACACCGAGGGCGTCAACATCGGCAGTGTACTCGGGCATGTCGAACGAGATCCTGACATGGCTCTGGGCAGCCAGGTTGTAGATCTCGTCGGGTCCCACTTTCTCGAGTATCCTGTTAAGGGCGCTGGAGTCCGTCATGTCACCGTAATGGAGGAAGAACCTGCTGCGGTATATGTCGGGATCCTGGATCAGGCGCTCTATCCTTTCCCTGTTGAAACTGCTGGACCTCCGTACCACGCCATGTATCTCGTAGTCCTTCTCAAGCAGCAGCTCAGCCAGGTAGGATCCGTCCTGCCCGGTAATGCCGGTAACCAGTGCTTTCTTCATTTCCACCGATCCTGTCCTGATACACTGAGCCTGATGCCGCGGCGGATGGCCGGCGGCCGCGGGTCAGGGACATGTGCTGTATCCACGATTTTTTTAGATCGCACCAAAAACAATATGACAATACTACTTACCGGGGCCTGTGAAAACAGTGGATCCACTGTCAGGACTTGCCCCGGGCGGTCCGGCTCCGTAGTTTACTCCGGCATCAAGGGGGAATATACCGTAAGGATGCAGTAATCCGGATTTCAGGAGGGAATCATGAAGGTTGTCCTTGTTCTGACCGTTCTTTTATCGGCCCTTGCCGGTCCGGCCGCCGGACAGGAAGCTGGAACGGCCTCTGCTTCCTTCGAGTTCCCGGGATCGGTGCAGCGGGGCGAGGATTTCCAGCAGGAGATCCCTGGCGGCCTGGTATTCAGGCTGGATTTCATAGATTACGGTCCGGAGGGCTGGTCGGTGCGGATACTTGATCCGGCCTATCCCGGCGACAACTTCTGTGCGGTGGTGACCCCTCCCTACAGAGGCATCAACGCACTTCAGATATACGCCTGGCACTTTTTCAACGAGGACAGGACCGGTCCCAATGACGGTTCAGTCAACGCTCCGGGAGAAGAGAGACGCTTCAGTTTCGTCACGGACAAGGCCGCGTACGACCTGGCTTTCTCCCTGCTTTCCACGATGCTGTGGCCGGAGGATACCCAGGATGCCCAGAGTGCAGCTCTGGAACATGACGGCATTCCCAGGGAGAACGGCGTGCTCACCGTAACGGATATCACCACAGGCAGTATTCCCCGGAGCGACAGTGTCTGGATAGACAGCATGGAGTTCGAAGTTGAGCTGTTCCTCCCCTGATCCGGTTCCCCGGGGCACTGCATCGGGACAGGCGGATCGCATGAGGCGCATGTTCCCCGGCGTGACTCTCGAGCCCGAGGACATGTACCTGCTGGAGCCCTTCCAGATATCCTACCTTCCCGGTTGGGTGCCGGAGGCCCCGCTGGCCGCTCTGCTCATCGACCGTCCGGGGATAGAGGCCTTCATGAGGAAAAGATATCCGCCCATCTCGGATTTCATTGACCGCATAAAGATCGAGAACCCCCGTGCCGGCAGTCCTGAAGACGCTCTGGGATCGGCTCAGACCGTTCTGTGGACCCTGGCCGACATGCTGGTCTATTCCAAGTGTCCCCGAGTCTACGATTCACTTGATTTCCACGGCTGGGATTTTTCGCAGGTGACATCCATAACACCCCTGAAGGGCATGACCGTGATAGATGCCGGGGCGGGGACCGGACGGGTCGCCTTCGAGGCCGCCCTGCACGCGAAGGCTGTCTTCGCGGTGGAACCAGTGGACAGGCTGAGGGACTTCATGCGGAAGAAGGCTGAGGAACGGGGTGTGACAAACCTCCACGTCGTCGACGGGTTCCTCCACAGACTTCCCATCCCCGATGACTTCGCCCATGTGCTGATAACATCCCACGCCCTGGGCTGGGTGCTGGAGAAGGAGCTTCCGGAGATGGAGCGTGTGGTGCGGCCAGGTGGGCACATCATTCACGGCCCGGGCTCATCGATCTCGGAGGGTGATTCGGAAGTTCATCTGGCGCTGGTGTCCCGGGACTACAGCTTCTCGGTCTACGCGGAGTCGGACGGCGACAAGAGGAGGTACTGGAAGAAGCTTCCACCTGATTCTTGCGCCTCCGCGCATGCTGGGATATAATCCTTTCATGGGTTTTAGAACGCAGATCAACTGGGGTGTTTTCGGGATATTCGGAGTTCTCATAGTCGGGTTCATCATCGCTGGATTTCTGGTGCCTCCCGACGCTGAGACCGACGACGGGCATCCCCTCAACATATTCTTCTTCATCATGGCCGGGATGTTCTTCCTGAGCACTTTCGGAGTGATCGTCTGGGCCACGCTATCCAACAGGAGGCGCCAGAGGATAGAGACCACGTGGTACGATGCCCCGGCCGAGATCCTGGAGGTGGGCGAGACCGGAACCTATATCAACGACCAGCCGAAGATACGGTTCAAGCTCTTTGTGAGCTCACCCGTGCACCCTCCGTGTGAAGTGGTCCACAAGCAGGTCATCCCCCTTGTCGCCCTGGCCCAGTTCCAGGCAGGCAAAACGATCATGGTCAAGGTCAATCCAGAGGACCCGCAGGACATACTCATAGTCTGACACCGCATCAGAAGCCGGAGGAGAGGTTCCTTTTTGAAAGACCACCATGTATGCCCGGTATGGCTCGGTTACTTCCTCGCCAATCCCCTTCGAAAAGTCGTGGAGAATCCTTCGAAGAACCTCTCCCGCCTTCTCAGAGAGGGGATGACGGTCCTCGATGTAGGCTGCGCCATGGGTTTCTATTCGATACCCATGGCTGAGATGGTCGGGCCCGAAGGAAAGGTCATCTGCGTGGACCTGCAGGAGAAGATGGTGACGAATCTCATCAGAAGGGCCAGGAAGAAGGACCTTCATCACCGGATCGAGGCAAGGGTCTGCACGGAAACCGACCTGAACCTTTCCGACATCACGGGTTCGGTGGATTTCATCCTTGCCGCGGCCGTGCTTCATGAGGTTCCCGACCCGCCATCGTTCTTCCTTCAGCTGCGGAAAGTCTTGAGGGAAGGAGGATCCCTTCTCCTGCTGGAGCCCGGGGGACACGTGAGCCGTGAGCGGTTCCGGAGTACGGTGGTTACAGCGGAGAAGCAGGGTTTTCTCCTCAGGGAGAAGGGCATGAGGGGCTTGAGGCGATCGGCCCTGTTCGGAACAGCGGTGGAGAGGGATTGAGAACCTCCGAACCCCCCCTGGGACCCCTGGAATCCCCATCCGATGTAAAGCTTTCCGTGCTCATCGTGAACTACAACAGCGGCCGGCTGCTTTCCGGCTGTCTGGGATCCCTTTACGCCACTGTCAGGACCTCTCCCATGGAGATCATCATCGTTGACAACGGATCCACAGACGGTTCCATCGAGGATGCAAGACGGGAGTTTTCCCGGGCCGTCTTCATAGAGAACGACTTCAACAACTGGTTCACCGGCGGCACCAACCAGGCGATTCTGGCCAGCAGGGGGGAGTACCTGCTGTGCCTCAACCCTGACACGGTCTGTCACCCTGAAGCCATCGACTCCCTTGTGGGTTTTCTCGATGCGAACCCGAAGGCGGGGATAGCGGGTCCGAGACTTCAGAACGGTGACGGCTCCCTTCAGCCCTCATGCAGGAAGTTCCTGAAGTCCAGGTATCTCATTCTCAAGCACCTGCTGCCCTGGAGCCGCCTGCCCGAAAGCTGGAAGAGGAGGGTGGTCCTTGAGTACTGGGACCACGGAAGAACCATAGAGGCAGACTGGGTGATAGGTGCATGCATACTTGCCAGGAGGAGCGCCGTGGAGGAGGTGGGTCTGAAGGACGAGGGATTCCCGATGTTCCACGAGGAGACGGACTGGTGCTACAGGATGAGGGAGAGAGGCTGGCAGACCTGGTTCATTCACTCAGCTGCGGTGACCCATTTCGGAAGCCAGTCCGCCATGAAGTTCTGGGGTGACGACCTGATACTGGAATTCTACAGGGGCAAGCACAGGTTCATAAGGAAGCACTTCGGCCTCGTGCCGCTTCTTCTCCACAGGGCGCTCCTCACTGTCCTTCTGTTCCTCAGGCTCACGGCCGTGCTCATGAGACGGCCGTTCAGTTCCGACCCCTCCCTTCGAAGGGAGACCTCGTTCCTCCTGAAAGGGATGGCCATACAGCTGGGCCTGTCCCGTGGAAGCGACCATTACCGTTCAAGACCGGAATGACCAATACAGCAGGGCAGTCCTGTTGATCAGCCCCTGAGTGCACCGGGAGAGAAGCTGAAGCCCCGGGACCTCTCAGCTCCCGGTATCTTCGGGGGCATAGAGAAGCTTGCGGATCGATTCCCTGCCCATGGCTTCGAACTCGCTCATTACGTTCCTGAGCCTCGTAAGTGTTTCCATGAACGCCAGCCGCGTATACTCGAGATTGTCCCTGCCGGTCACAAGAATGATGTCGTCGCCATCGATGGAGATGGTTATTACCTTCGAATCCCTCCTAAGGTCCCATGACTTCCTTCTTATGGGCAGGTCGAACACATGGAACCCCTCTGAACGGAAAGTCTCCACCAGGTTCTCCGCCATGAGTACCGCCAGGTCGTGGGCCGGGACAGGTATCCTCAGCCTGGAAGTACTATCCCCGGACTCGTCGACCGGTCTTCTCATGCCGGAGCCTCCCCTGAACAGCGCCGAAAGGGCGGGAGGAGTGGCAACGGCGGTAACAAGTACCATGATGACGATCGCTCCCATGATGCCACTGCCTATGAGGCCGTTGGTGAGGGCGATCCCCGCCACTATCAATCCCACTTCCTGCCTGGGCACCATCCCTACCCCGATACGGCAGGCTCCCCTCGCATTGAATCCGAAGGGAAGGCTTGGGATCCCGCAGCCCAGGATCTTCCCTGCGCTGATGAGGACCGTGTAGAGAATGGCGAATGGAATGATCGAGCCTATGCCTCTGAAGTTGGCCATCATGCCGGTAACGCAGAACAGCATTGGAACCAGGAGTTCTCTTATGGGAAGCAGAGACTTGTGTATGACATTTACTATGTCCGTCTCGGAAAGGCTAAGACCCATGACGTATGCACCGACTATCAGGGCCAGACCGAAGGCCTCGGCCATGCTCGCCGCCAGGAGACCGAAGGCCAGGGCAACCACAGCTGCAGCCTCCAGACCGCCAAGCTTCATCAGCAGCCGTGAGATCTTCCATCTGAGAATCAGCCCTGTGAACAGCAGGCCGAAGAAGACAATCGCCGCCCTGAGACTGAAAAGGCCTATCTCCGCCCAGGGGATGGAGACCCCCGACGCGCCTGCCCCCATTCCCACTAAGAGGCTCAGGAATACAAGGCCGATGACGTCGTCTATCACCGCGGCCGACATGATGGTGGCCCCCTCCGGCGTATTGAGTCTCTGAGTGTCGCTCAGGACCCTGACCGTAAGCCCGACTGATGTTGCCGTAGCCACCACGCCCAGCACCATGGCCACCGGGTGGACCATGGAGGGGGCGATACCGGCCATGACCGCCGCTGCCGAGCCCAGGAGAAAACTCAGTACCGCCCCGCCTATGCCCGTTGCAAGACCTGCCGGAGCGAACCGGATGAATCGTTTCAGGCTGGTGCTGAGCCCGGCGTCGAACATCAGCACCACCGCTCCGAGAATGGTCAGCACTCTCAGCAGCCCTTCATGGAAGATGCCGGTGCTGTCCATGGGGAACAGCGGCCCTATGGAAGGAAGGACCACCCTTCCCGCAAGGGGAAGGTGCAGGACAAGAGAACCGAGGGTGACCCCGCCAAGCGCGAACGGGCCTATGATGAGACCGGCCATGACTTCTCCGATGACAGCCGGCTGTTTCAGTTTCCTGTCCACGAGTCGGCCCAGGAACTTGGCGCTCATGATGATGACGACAACCTGAATTGTCACCAGAAGGTCGCTCTGCATTGTCAGTTCAACCTCTCCATGACTTTAATGACCTCATCCATCGAGGAGCATGACAGGAGGGATTCCCTCCACTTGGGGTCCGAATAGGCCCCTGAGAGTAGAGCCAGACAGTCGAGATCGGGCCAGTTCCCTGTGGAAGGGGTGAGGGTCAGAAAGAACACCCTGGAGAGGGCGCCGTCTATGGAGTCGAAATCGATGCCATTCCGGGAGAGTCCCAGGGCGGTACGGCGGGTGGAGACAGAACCTGTCCTTGCGTGTGGGATCGCCAGGCCGAGTGTGATACCTGTGCTCATGGACCTCTCCCTGTCGAACAGGTCCGAGAGCGCAGTCTCCGGATCGCTCACGAATCCCGCGGCGACAAGTGATGAAGTAAGTTCCCTGATGACTTCCCACTTCTCCGAGGACCGTATCTCGGGAATGAAGCTGTCTATCCTTCCGCAGCCTTTGTTCCGTTTCAACCGGCAGCTCCCTTGGTTGCAGATGCCCGTTCCGGGACCGGACGTGCCCGGGATTGAGAATATCCGCCAATCCGCTGACTCGTCAATAACATTTAGACTCCGAGCCCGCTCCGGTGCCCCATGTCACTGCCAAGATAACACGATCCACGGTCAGAGCCCGGAGATCACGGAGAGAACCCCCAGGAGGGCAAGGGCTATGAGGGCATACTTTCGGAAGAGTCCCTCGCTGACCCTGTCAGCCAGGAATATTCCGATCAGCGACCCGGCCACGACTGCCGGGAACAGCAGCGCGGTCCTGAGGACCACATCACCGGTGAGCAGGCCTCCGGCAGCGAAGGCCGGCACCGCTATAATGTTCAGGAGCAGGAAGTAGGCGGACAGGCTTGCCCTGAACTGGTGCTTGGCCACGTCCTGGTTTACGAAGAATAGGATCACGGGAGGACCGCTCAATGTCGTGGCGCCGTTCAGCACGCCGCTCAAGAGGCCCACAGGCACCATGGCCAGCTTCTCCCTGTTCACCTTTATCCTGAACCCGGAGATGAACATTACCGAGGAGATCGCCACGACCCCTCCTATCACCACTTTCAGGAGGGACTGGTCCGCCGTCTTCAGTATCCAGACACCCGCGGGAAGGCCGGCCACACCCGCTATCAGAAGGGGGACGATTCTCCTCAGGTCCAGGTTCCTCCTGGCGCGGATGAACACCAGCACGTTCAGGAAGATGCTGGTCACGGACAGCATGGGCACCGCCTGGGGTACGGGCATCAGCAGGACCAGCAGGGGCAGCGAAAAGAGTGAATAGCCGAAGCCGGTCAGTCCCTGGAGGCAGGCTCCCGAGAGCAGTATGACCGCTGTAAGCGCGGTGTTCAGGCGCTGTTCCCTTCGGCTTCCCGGCCGGGGCCGAAGACGTAGGACCTGTAGAGGGCGGATTCGAACACTCCCAGTAACATCAGGTATGCGAACACCTCGGCCATGCTATCCGTGCCGGTGCCCAGGGGCGGCCTGGGAAGGAAGCGTATGAAACCGGCAAGAATAGCGGCAGAGATGACGAGGATATGGGTGGGGACCCCGAAGCGCCTGGTGAATATCATCACGGCCATCACAGAAGACACTCCGAAGAGGATCAGACAGGCCAGGCCCGCGATCAGGTTGGGCGTATAGTCGACCCGGTGGAATTCCTCTCCGTCGGCCGCGGCCTCTGCGGCCCATTCCTCCTGAGCCGCCGTCCTGCGGGAATGGTAGATGATGTCAGCTATGCCGCTTATCAGTGAGACAACCACGCAGAAGACCGCGAAGGCGTAGAGCATATAGAGTATCCCTCCGGCGATGATTCCCCGGATACAGCCTTTCACCGTTCAGGCGAGGGTTCGGAAGAAGGAAAGCCCCAGAAGTACGCCCCCGGCCGCCGCCGCGGCCTGCAGAAGAAGCGAGATTCCCCAGGATGGTCCAGCATCATCGATCCCCCGGGCCCTTTTCTCCTGTAGGGACTTCAGGAAGGAGCCGACGATTATCAGAAGGGGTATGCCCCCCATGAGCATGAAAAGCACGGCGCATATCACCCATCCCCAGGCCAGCCCTCCACCGGTGCCTATCCCGAAGCCGAACTCCACGAAATTCCAGCCCAGTGCAATGAACAGGGCGGACCAGGACAGGGCCATAAGGTTGGGCCCGGCCACCTTCGACCCCGCGAAGAAGGAAGTGAACATGGACCCCAGCATCAGGAAGATCGAGAGCGGGAATATCCATATCCAGCCGGGAGCTTCGTGGGCTATTTGATAGGGGCCCCCGCTTGCCACGAAACCGCCCAGTCGCATCACGTCCCTCATGCCCATGTAAAGGCAGGCGATGCAGAAGGAGAAGACCAGGATGCTGACAAGGAGCATCACCCGGTGGGCGGGACGGGCTTCACCGCCCGGATTCACCGGTCTTCCGGAGATGAACGCTCTCTCCAAGTCACTGCCTCATTCTCAGAAGGACCTTGAGGAGCATGGGGAGTTCTCCCAGGCGGCCCTTCCTGTTCTTCATGATGGTCTCGTAGAGGTCCTCGGTGTCCTCCGGCGGCACCTTGTCCTCATCCCGAGGTACCAGGCTGAGCGCCTTCGAAGGGCAGGTTGGGACGCAGAGCCCGCAGCCTATGCATCTGGTCGCGGCTATCACGGCCCGTTCGGGAGAGCCTTTCAGGGTGACGGCCCCGACCTGGCATCTCTTTACGCAGATTCCGCATCCGGTGCATTTCCCTGTCTCCACTTCCGCGCGGAAGCTGCAGGTCCAGAAGTCCACGGGGTGGGGGAGCATCTTCTGCATCTGAAGCATTCCGCAGCAGCAGCCGCAGCAAGAGCAGATGAACTCGGGATCCTTGGCATTTGAAGGCTGGAGCACAAGCCCCTCCTCCTGGTTCTGCCGCAGGATCTCCAGGGCCTCGGCCCGGTCTATCTCGCGGCCGTTCCCGCGGTGGAGGATCATGGAGGCCATGCTGCCCATTCCCATGCAGGTCTCTTCCCTCTCTGTGACCCGGCAGCTCTTTCCCTGAAGGGAGCTGCTCTCCCTGCAGATGCAGGGAAGTATCACGAAGGGGCCTGGTGAGTTTTCAATAATGGATGTGACCTGGTCGTAGGTTGCTACCGGATGATCCACCGGTATGCTGGCGTTGATGGGTATGGTGCGCATCTGGGATGGCCTCGCGGCCAGAAGGGACTTCCCGAAAGAGAAGGTCCGCATGTAAGCGCCGGCGTCCTTGAGGAAGCTCCTTGTCGGGCGGCCGTCCTGCGCCTCGTACATCCCTATGACCAGTGGGTGAAGGGACCACCTGCCCTCGCCGTCCACCTCCTTGAAGCCTATGGAACCTTTCATCAGCAGCGATTCCAGAAGCTCTCCGGCCCTTTCTTCGCTGAACTCGGGTCCCGCGGTCTCCATCACGGCTGAAAGGGCGGAAGGCCTGTAGGAGAGGTGAAGGGCGAGCTTCGCCTCCTCAGGGGTGAACATCCTGCGAAGGAAGCGGAGGTCGGCACCGGTCCGTGTTGCCGGAAAGCCCACCGGCTGGCGGTCAAGGTGTCTCTGCAGGGCCCTGTAAGCCCTCTCCTCCTGTGGTGAAAAACCCTTCATGAAGATCTTACCTCTCTATTCCCAGGACCCTGTCGCTCTCCTTCTGATAGAGCACCCTGAACTTCATGGCCAGCTCCGGATCGTACTCGGGGAATTCATCGGAACCCACCCTGGGTGTCCAGTAGCCCTCCATCTCAAGCCACTGGGCATGGGTGAAGCCGTTCTCGGCTATTACTATCATGTGGTCCAGCTTCTTTGTGGGATCGTTAGGATCCTTCCTGTTGGTCATCTCGGCATGGACCTTGGCGTACATCTCCAGGCTTCCCGGCTCCCCGCCTCCCCGCATCCTGGCCTGGGCCGCCTGGAACAGGGGCATGAAGGCCATGGCAGTCTTTCCCATGTCCGCCGGGTCCTGCATCTTGGCCGTGTAGTACTCCTTGGCCCCGGTCCAGTCCTCCCGGTTGACCCCTTCACCCGCCGCTATGGCGAATTCCTTCTCCAGATCCCCTCCCGTCTCCGCCATCAGTGCGCAGAGGTTGGCATATGTCTCCAGCGATACGCTAATGTTTCCCATTATGAGCCCCTCCGTATTAAGTAAACACCTTTGAACCACCCCTGTATGATTCAACCGGGATGATTACCGGTCAAGAAGGTAGATTTTCTGATAGCCGCAGGCAGGATCCTCCGCGTAGGCCAGTATCCCTTCAGCTCCGATATGGAACCTCCAGGTGCTCCCGTCGGCAGGTTCCCCATCCACCACCGCGGTGAACAGGAAGCCGCCTTCTTTGGATACTACGGTAAAGGTCGGCGTGGAGGGACCACCCTGGAGTATCCACAGGTTTCCGTCCCCGTCTACTTCGAGGCCCCTGATCATGGGCTTGAACGGATCGGGCTCAAGACCTGCGGGGTTCTCGTTGGAAGCTAAGGCCTTGGCCCTGAGGATGTTCCTCTCCATCTCCAGTTCCTCGGGCGTCCGTTCCACGGGGTCGTAGGGCAGGACAAGTGTGCGCAGCCTGCATCCGGTGGAATCGTAGACCATCACCTCGGCAACGCTGGTCGATCGAGGCGCTATGAATACGGTTCCCCCAGCATCTGCCGCGATGTCGTAGCCGTACCAGTCAAGCTCCAGCAGTTCGGCTTCCTTAGTGGGATCGAACAGGACCGTATCGCCCTGGAAGGTCACCAGGGGGTCGTCTGCTCCCGCCTCGTAAAGGGAGATGGTGACGGGAAGGTATATCTCGTCTCCAATGACATCGAAGGAGATGTCCTTCCTTATGTAACTATCACCCCATGCCGACTCCAGGCAGCTGGGCGGAACGAAGGTCCTGATGGAAGAAAGCCATTCGCCGGTATAGTAATCGAAGGAATGGATGCCGTATTCGTCCCCGCCTGTCCCGGCAAGCTGGATCGAGCCGCTGTCGGTGACGGCCATGAAGGTGACGTTCCCCAGTTCCCCCGGACCGCTGCCCCTGCGGCCTATGCACCTCAGGTATTCCCCCTGCGGGGAGTATATCCTCACCGTGCCCCTGGCGCAGTCCAGGACCGCAATGTTACCGTCCGGACCGAAGGCAACTCCTTCCACCCCGCCCATCACGTAGTTGGGATCGCCTTCTGCGATACCTATGGAATCCCCTGCGATAAGGGTTACGGTGCTGCCATCGAGGATGGTTACTTCAAAGGTGTCGGAAGCCGGTTCAGAACCATTCCCTCCGCAACCGGCCGCAATGACCGCAAGCAGAAAAACCGCACCGATTCGATCGATCATGATCACACTCCCTTACTTGCTAATATTAATAGCTTAATACTAGCTGAAGGGAATCCTGTCAAGCCGAAGCCTGTATATAATTCAATTGCTTATATATACGTGTTACAGTTCCGGCATGGGAAGGACGTATAGCCTGGGGTATCCCGGATCCTGGAGTGAATAGGCGAGTATTCCCCGCGACTGGACCTTCACGTTGACGAAGTCGGCGATGTCAGGGTTCTCCACCCCCTCAATCCTCACTACAGCCAGATGCTCGCCCTCCCTGGAGTAGACGTCCATTACGATCCCTTCGGCGGAGCCGCTGTGGACCCATATCCTCCCCATACCGTCGGCTCCCAGTCCCTGGGGCTGGACCATCCACCTGCATGGGTCGGGGCTGTAGTCTATCATGTACTCGGGTACACCCCTCTCGCGCAGGATGGCCGTGACCATGGCAGTCTCGTCCTGCATCTCGACCGGGCTCTTCTCCACCCTGGGAAGGTCCCGGCTGAAGGAAGTAACAAGATCTCCCCTGCTGTTCAGGACATCAATCCTGTACTCGCTGGATGAAACCGGCGCTATGTATACGAATCCGTCATCATCTGCGGCGAAGGAAGCGGAGAAGATGGTGTTGTTCAGGAAGGAGGCCATGTCCTCGGGGTTGAAGGGGAAGGAGTTCTCCATGTAGATCACCGAGGGTTCCGGAGATTCTTCCCATCTTCCGATGATGAAGTGGGATGTCATCGCCTCGTCTTCCATGCTGGTCGACGTGTATGCCCCCACAAGGGCGTTGCTGTCCACGCCCCAGGCCCACTGGGGGACCGGCTGACCCTGGAACTCGATGAGGAGACTGTCGAAGGAACCGTCAGGGCTGAAGCAGTGCAGGCCTCCCGTGGGAGCGTCGAGAATGCCTACCGAACCGCTGGAAAGGAGAACCAGGCCTCCCGGATGGAGCAGTTCGCCGGGTCCGGATCCCTCTCTCCCCATCCGGAAGAGGAATTCACCGGATGGATCGTAGACCCTTGCGCAGCAGGCGGTCTCGTCCAGGACGGCTATGCTGCCGTCGGCCGTGTATATGGCGTCGCCTATGGTTCCGAACACGTAGTTCGAGTCTCCCATCAGGACCCCTATGGTGTCCGAGGGCGCGATGATGATGGTATCGGGCTGCCCCGCAGCGTCGGACTCATCCGGTGGAGTCTCTCCGCATGAGGCGAGGATAAGAGATGAGATACAGATCAAATAATGCCTTGCGGTCATGGCTGGTCTTCCTTTCCCGCCTGGTTCAGGGATCTCGGGACTGTTTGAGCATGAATATAACGGGAGGAGGGCTCAGGTCAGCTTTTTCCTCAGGACAGGCAGCAGGATGTAGCAGAGGGTGGCCCAGTCCTCCAGCGGGACCGCCAGGAAGAAGACCAGCACAGAGAACCCGGGCAGGACAAGGAACCCGTAGGGAACATGCTTCTGGAGTTCGTCACTTGCTCCAAGTTCATCGTGGTGTCTTACATAGGCATGCTCGATCACTATGGTTAGGCTTATCATGAAGATGTTTATCACGAATATCCGTACGGCGAGTATGCTGTTGAAATTGCCTATCACACCGGTGGTGGCGGGAATAATGGCTATGAAGAGAAGATGGGTGAGCACTATCCAGTTCAACGTTGTGTCCGTCTTCTTGATCCTGTCCATCATGTAGTGCTGGCCGATCCAGAAAGCGGCAAGGGTGATGAAGGATACGATGTAGTGGCGGAGCTGCATCACCATGCCCGGGATGGCCTCAAGGAGCGATTCATGGGTCGGCAGTTCAGCATCCACGTTGATGCTCAGGACCGCGAGGGTCATAGCGATGGCGTAGATGCCGTCGGATATGGCTTCTATGCGGTTCTTCTCCAGGATGGCACTCTTCATGGACAACTCCTTCGCTCAGACATCGTATCACGGAACATATTCCGTGACGGAGCCAATTTCAACAGCCGCTCAAGTTGCTGCAAATCCGGCCCGCACCTGAGAGCCCGGAACGAAATCCTTACCAAAGCACTATCATATTAGTATAGTATGTTTTTATGGTCTATTAACCCAAGCCGACAGGGAGTGGTCCAATGTATAGAGTTCTTCTGGCTATCGTACTCATTACGACAGCGGCTTTCGCAACAGAGCTGACGGTGTTCGAAGGCCGTCTTCAGCAGGAAGATGTCCAGGCGTCCATCGACCGGATACGGGTCGTCTATGAATCGTCTGAATACTTCGTGGCGTTCACCCCGGATGGAATGACGGACCTGGCCCTGGACAGGACCGTCCTGGATTCAGGGGACATCTCCCCCGATGATTTTGTCCTGGTGCATCTCTATTCCCCCAGGGGTCTCGACCATCTGGACCAGCTGGGAGAGACGGTCTTTCAGAGGGGCGGCGTGGCCATAGTGAGGCTTTCGGGCCCGAGGCCCGAAGTATTCGTCCATGACGGGGTCTTCTTCGTCCAGCCCCTCAGGGTGATCAACACCGATCGGCCCCTGCAGAACCCTTTCCTCTCCCGGCCTCTCCGGGGGGTTGATGACGATATCTCGGACATAGTAGCCGCGGTCAGCGAGGACTCCATAAAGGCCTGCATCCAGTACCTGCAGGATTACGGCACCAGGTATTCCAGCACCGACAGCTACGATACCGCGTGCGACTGGGTCCAGTACAAGTTCGAGTCCTACGGGCTGACGGCAGAGCAGCAGACCTTTCCCATGTCCTCGTACGACTGCCAGAACGTGATCGCTGAGCTTCCGGGTGTCACGGATTCCACCAAGATATGGATAATCTGCGGTCACCTGGATTCCACCTCCGGCAGCGCTCCCTCGGTAGCACCGGGAGCCGATGACAACGCCAGCGGGTCGTCCGCCGTCATCGAAGCCGCAAGGCTGCTCTCGGGCTACGAGTTCAACTATACCATCCGGTTCATCTGTTTCGGCGGCGAGGAGCAGGGCCTGTGGGGAAGCGATTACTACGCCAGCCAGGCCAGCTCCGCGGGGGATGACATCATCGGCGTGGTGAACCTTGACATGGTCCTCTACGCACCCCCCGGCGACGACATCCTCTGGGTGCCCTACAACACCCCGTCCGAGGGTCTGGCCCTGGCCATGGAGGCTATCTGCGACACATACGTGCCGGCGCTCACAGTCGACATAGAGTACAGCCCGGGAACCACCTACAGTGATCACGCGTCATTCTGGAGCGAGGGCTACGCGGCCGTTCTCGGGATCGAGCAGGAAGTCTATTCCAATCCCTACTACCACCAGACCACCGACCTTCTGGCCAACTACACGCAGTACTTCCCCTTCGGCACCAACTGCATCAAGGGCGCCATAGCGACGGTAGCCTATCTGGCGGAGCCCACGGGCGGCACCGGTATAGGAGAGGGCGGGACGCAGGTCCCCGACTTCCAGGTCACCGGTATGTCACCCAACCCGGTGAACTCCCTGCTCACCGTGAGTCTGGCCCATGAATACAGCGCCGGCCTGGAGGTCTCCGTGTTCGACATCACGGGGCGAAAGGTGATCTCCAGTGCGCATGATGCATCGGATGGGATAGTAAGCCTGGACCTCTCGGCACTGCCCCCGGGCATATACGCGGTCCGCGTTTCCTCAGGTGAGTTCGCACAGACCAGGAGCGTAGTTGTAGTCAGATAGCGGGGTCGTACGTAACTTCCGGCCACTTGTGACAGAAGAACACATGAATAAAAAGGGGCAGGAGAATCAGACTCCTGCCCCTTTTCCTCTGCGGTGAGTGTCTACTCTTCGGGGGACCCGCAACCGTTCTCTTTCTTCATCCAGTCGCCGAAGGCCTCACGGCCCTCCTGGCGCCAGAACTCCATGTAGTCCCGCTCCATCTCCCGATGGAAGGATCCGTCATCCGGGGATTTCTTCCTTTTTCCGCTTCGCTCGTAGTGGTGGCTGTGGTCACCGCCGAAGAATATGTGGGCCAGCACGACAAGGCCCACCGCCTGCCAGAAGCTTATCAACGGAAGACCGAAGACCACCGGCATCAGGGCGTTCCATAGCAGCTTGACGAAGATGCCGAAGAGAAGCGCAAGGACCGCGAGTCCCAGTATTCCCATTATGACCATTGCCACTATCTTCGCCACCTTGGCCGGTCCCGAACCGCTCACCTCATGTTTGAAGAAGCCTATCCTGTAAGTGCAGTTACCCATTATCAACCTCCTGAGATTCCTCGAGTCCCCTGCGGACCGCCATGAGCCCCCTGTGCTTCCTTGCCAGAAGGGTACCCACCGGCACCTCCCAGGCTTCTGAGAGCTCCCGGAAGGACCGCTGGTTGAACTCAGTTTCCACGATCACCTTCATCTGGGCCGGGGGAAGCTGACGGATGAGACGGAAGACAAGCTCCCGAAGGGTCTTTCTGTGGTAGGCATCCTCGGGCTGGTACCTTTCGTCGGGCAGGATGTCGAAGAGGCTCTGACCCTCTTCGTCCTCACTGTCCATGGACAGGATATCATCCCCGTTGCTCCTGTACTGGTCTATGATCCTGTTCCGCAGCGAGCGGAAGACGTATGCGGACAGGTCTGCTATAGGCGCCACGATATCCGGTCTGTCCAGGATGCTGAGCATCACGTCCTGCACTATGTCCTCGCCGCTCCTGCAGGCGGAATCCCGCAGTCTTCCCCTGACATAGTCCACCAGCCGGCAGTAGTTGACTCGGAAGAACTCAGCAAGGATCGATCTCCGCCCATCATGGTCCATCAGGTCACTTCCCTTCCCATGTCATCATGGACGGGAAACCAGCCCGTTTATTGCATTCGGGGCAGGATCGGCTGTTATGGAACTGTCAGGGACGGAGATGGTGTCAGCGCTCCCGGTCCTGGGACAGGCTTGCCGATCATCCGGGCCGCACGGTAAACCGTCACTCCCGGCTCCCTGACAAGGGCCAGGCAGACCTCCGCCTCGAATTCGCTGAAACCCAGCTCATGAAGCTGAGCTATGATATCCTTTTCCAATGAACCCTCCGAGGATTCGACAGTTAAATATCTGAATCCGTTCTGACCGGTGCAACCTCCGGTCAGTGAATGAGCACCAGGGAGAGCACGCTTGGGGAGCTGTTGCCGTTCCTCATCAGGACCCTGTAGGTACCGGCCGGAAGCCCCGGCAGCTGCAGCAGCTCTGTGGAGCCCCCCGAAAGGGTCACTTCCTCTTCCCAGGCCATCCTGCCGGAGCAGTCGTAAAGGCTCAGCCTCGAGGAGGTGTCTATGGCTGATGTGAGGCGGAGTACAGCACAGCCGCTTGCAGGATTCCCTCCAACTACGGACAGGTCGATACCATCATTGAAATCATCACCCGGTATACCGGTGAGGTCCCAGTTGAACTCCAGGTTCCCGAGGATCGGCGACAGCAAAGGATCGGAGGACTCCATCTCCACCCTGTACTGGAAATATCTGTCCAGAAGACCCGAGAGTTCCGTGGGATAATAGAGGGGATCCGACCATTCTCCCATCGCCGAGGCGTTGTCCGATGTCCTGTAGCTTACGGCCAGATCGGTACCTGCCGGTTCAAGGGCGTCCCAGTCCACGCTTGCCCATTGGGGCGCCCCACCCGTATCGAGTATCGAGCTTGCCAGCCAGCCGTCACTCTTGAATTCCGTCAGTTCACACCAGATTATTTGGTTGTTGGAGTTACATGTTACTATAACGTCGAGGTCACCGTCGTTATCTATATCGGCCGGAAGGGAACAAGCCATGCTTCCTAATCCTCCCGTTATCTCATGCTGGACCCAGGAGGTCCCCGATTCGATGTTCTCGTACCACCAGGCTCCCCCCGTCCCGAAGGAGCAGGACAGGATGTCCCAGTCGCCGTCACCGTCAATATCCCCGGGCCTGGCATAACCGCATGCAGCCTGGGGGCTGACGTACTCCCTGGTCCACTGCACGGGGTTTCCCCCGCCGTTGCGCATCAGTATGAGATTGCCTCCACCAAGGGCAGATACCACCAGGTCATGGTCACCGTCATCATCGACGTCGCAGGCCCTGACACAATGGGCGCCTGAGATGGGATGGTAGACCAGCTCCTCGGTCCACACCGGTGAGCCTCCTCCCGAACCGTACCAGGAGACCACGCTTCCGTCCTTCCACATGCTGGCTACCACATCCATGCAGGAGTCACCGTTCAGGTCCAGGGCCTGTATCCTGCAGGGGTAATCCACATCAGTCGCGATATCCTGCTCGTGCCACTGTATGGGGCTTCCTCCGTCGTTCCTCCACCATGTTATCCGGTCGGCTTCCGCCGCAGCGGCAAGTATGTCCTGATCTCCGTCACCGTCCATATCGAACGCCTCAACATCATGCCCTCCGTCGAAGTCGGGGCAGATGACCTGTTCGGTCCAGACCGGTTCCGGACTTCCATCGTTGATGTAAAGAAGGACCTGTGCTCCGAAGTAAGTGGTGCACAGGAGATCAGGGTGCCCGTCAGCGTTGATGTCCGCGATGTCGCAGCCGGTGACGCCCTCTGCCGTGGCGTTTACGGATACCCTGTCCCAGCCTCCCGAGCCGTCGCCGTAATAGACACAGAAACCGTCAGGCAAATCTCCGCCTCCTGCGATATCCAGGAACCCGTCGCCGTCCAGGTCTCCTGCATCCACTGTATAGGCATGGAAGATCGACATATCCACGAACTGAACGGTAGGGTTCTCCAGAGGTTCGGATGACAGGACCAGTTGTCCCGGAACCGCAAGCCAGGATACTTCCTGACAGCTGTCGAAGGTTCTCTCCCAGCTTGACTCGGGTCCCGGGACCCCGGGGCCGTCCTCCCACCCTGCCTGAACTGCCTGGGCACTCCACGCCGACGTTGCGGCGACCAGCACAGCTGCTATCAGATTTCTCATTCTCGACCCTCCTTTAGTATTTGCAAAATATAAACAATAACATTCATTTCATATATATATCAACATGATTCAATCGTCAAGAAATTTGCATATATAGTTATTATACATGAGCTTATGATTCAGAAGCGATAATTGCAGAGGATAACGGATCACGGGGGCGATCCTGTCCTAACTTCCGCTTGATCACGGATTAACACCGAAAGATCATGTTGCACACTGACGGATGGAAGGTGATCAAGCATGAGGAAGAGGATAAGGATCAGGCTCATGAAGTTCTCGAGGAGACAGGTATGGCGTCAGGTCCGCAGCGGCATAAAGAAGTCCGGTAACGGAGATCTGCTCGTCCGCACAGGGGTAAGTTCTATGCCACCTGGTTTCTGCTGCGGGCTGCCGAACAGGGCTCATTGACAGAATGGCAAGCACCCGCTTATTGTCACTCCGTGGACACTTGGAAGCAGGATACTCGATTAGGGAGTATCTGTCCGATATTTGACGTATCGGAAATGTATTAGGATATCTGAAGTTCGTTTCTGTTACGCAACACGCACCGATAGGAGGAGAGCATGAGGTTCCTTGTTCTTGTTTTGATGACGGCGATGCTGGCATCCGCTGTCTTCGCTGCACCTGGTGACATCATCCGCAGCCAGTCAATCTCCGGACAGCCGGCCAACGGTATCCGGGGTCTCGCAATGGACTGGGACACCGGCAGGATCTGGGTGGCCGGACCCAACGCTACGGACAACATCACCTTCACCAGCCTGGACATCACGACCCTGGCACCTGATGCATGGCTGACCGCGGCCAACCAGTACTGGGTCTTCGATATCGGCTACGGATACGACATAACCGGTACCAAGTACCTGCTCATGAACGACCAGAGCACACCTTACACCAGGATAGTCGATCCGCTTGACGGCTCATATGAAGGAAACCTTCCCGACTGCTACGGCTCCTCCGACTACACAGATGGAAACGCTGTCGACTGGAACACCAACTACGTCTACATGAGCAGTTACGGCAATGCCAACACCGTCTACTACGACGGCTCCTGGAACACCTTCGCAAACATCCCGGGAGCCCTGAACATGGGCTGCGCCGTGGGTTGGGACCATGTCTTCTTCATCAGGACGAGCACTTATTACACAATAGAAGTGTATGAGATCAACGGCACCTACGTCGAGACCATTCCGCTGAATAGTTGGCCTGCCTCCCAGTACCTGATCGGCCTTTCATGCGGCCGGGAGAACATTGTTGGCGACAACGAGTCCCTGTTCTTCGCGGATTTCGTTACCCTGCAGGTACATGAGGTCGAAGTGGGCGACTACGTCGGTTCTTCGCTGGAGCAGAGCACATGGGGTGCTATCAAGGCCGGCTTCGACAACTAGCCAGCCTTTGAGGTCAGCATGATCGTAGAGGGGAGCTTCGGCTCCCCTCTTTCTTTCAGGGTCAGGCGGTCTGCCGCTCCTGATCGGATCGATCGGAGAACAGGGTTCCTTTCCGCGAGGCACTCTCCTAAATTAGCATTATAGACCGTTCACAACCGGAGGCATTTTGTACGAATACCAGATGACCGGCAGATTCTTCGGCACCATAGCAGAGGATCTCAAGCCGCTGGGTGAAAGGGAACTCATCGGGCTCGGGGCGAATGAGCTCAAGGATGCCTATCGCGGCATCTTCTTCAACTGCGACATGGAAACCCTGTACAGGATAAACTACCAGTCGAGGTTCTTCTCCAGGATCACGGCTCCATTGATCACTTTCGACTGCCACAGTGACAGGTACCTCTACAGCACGGCCATGTCTATTGACTGGTCGGAGTTCCTCGCGCCTGACAGCACTTTCGCTATTTTTGCCACGGTCCACGATTCGAGGATCAATCATTCCCACTTCGCCGCCCTGAGACTGAAGGATGCCATAGCGGACTGGTTCATGGAAAGATACGGAAAGAGACCCGACATCGATACCATCTCCCCCGACCTCTGGATAGGGCTCAGGATATTCAGGAACCGGGCCTACATAAGGCTGGATACTTCCGGCGGCTCGCTTCACAGAAGGGGATACAGGGAGCAGTCGGTGGAGGCTCCCATGCAGGAGACCCTTGCTGCAGCCATTGTCGAACTGTCGGGGTGGGACGGCTCCGAGCCGCTGTACGATCCATTCTGCGGTTCGGGTACAATTCTGTGTGAGGCTCATATGAAGTACTGCGGAATTCCATCGGGCTACCTCAGGGGAAGATTCGGTTTCGAGAATCTACCCGAATTCGACAGGGAGGACTGGACCAGGGTGAAAAGCGAGATAGACTCCTGTATAAAGGAGCCGCCCGAGGGCCTCATCTGCGGATCGGACATTTCCGGGAAGGCCGTCGACGCGGCGAAATGTAACTGCGGTCTTCTCCCATGTGGTGACAGGATCGACCTCAGGGTTTCCCCCTACGGCAGCATCAGCGGACTCCGGAACAGGACCATCATCAGCAACCCTCCGTACGGGCTGCGACTGAAAGGGGATGGTAACGTGGAGAACCTGATGAAGGGTTTCGGAGACTTTCTCAAGCAGAGGTGCAGTGGTTCCAGGGCATGGATCTACTTCGGAAAGAGGGAACTCATCAAGAGCGTTGGCCTGAGATCATCGGTAAAGACCCCGCTGCATAACGGCAAGCTGGACGGAAGGCTTGTGCTCTACGAGATGTACTAGACATGTTCTCTCCACAGAAGATGATTGCGGGCCGTTCTCCCGAGTCAGGTGTCAGAAGATCGCGTAGATGAAGGGTGTCACGGCGGAACCCTGGGAGAGGACCAGTACAACTCTCAGGAGAATAAGAACGATGATGACCGGTGTAATTGACCTGCTGACGGTTTATTCCGCACTGTCTCATCCATTGACTCATTCGTCAGGCATTGGCGTGGGAATCAGCGGATTCTCAGATATTATCGGTGATCTATAAGCGTGAAGGAATCAGTCTCCAGGCATTGTCAGTAAATTCTTGAGGGCTTCTCTCCCGGAGTCGTCGTAACCCCAGCTTTCCCAGAGCCGCAGGACTTCAGTCCTGATGTCCCCCGGCGAAGTACCCTTGTTCCCCAGCATCATTACTATCCTGTAGAAAAGAGCCTTGACCATGTATCCTCTGTAAAGGCAGGGGGCAACGAAATTCCTGCTCCAGATTCCGCCGATTAGCGAATGCATCGCTTTGGACATGAACGATATCAGGTACTCGCGCTGGTCTGAGATGATCACGAGCATGTCCCCCTCCCATCCCTCTGTGACGCTGCTGATGAACTCACATCCCGGAACCTCCATGGGAGCTCTTCCGTGAATCAGGACTTTTACCCCGCGCTCTGCAGCCTTCTGGAAATACTCCGAAAACTTCTGTATCGGGCCGTTGTCCGCGTCTACAACAATTATATCGACGGATCTGTTGATCATTTCCTGAGCCTTAGCCAATACCTGATGAACGGAGTTCAGTCTGTATATCCCTTTTCCAGAATCCGGTCTGTTAAGACTCTTCAGACCCATCTCTATCTCCCCGCCTAGTTCCTCGAGCCTGCTGCTCTTCTGGATTATCTGTTCCCTCACCGAAACAGCTGTGAAAGTTCTGCTCCTGCTGCCTTCATCGGCAAGTACGGCTCCTTTGGTAACAAGGGAATCAAGGGCCTTGTAAATATTGGGAGCAGGTTTGCCAAGAGCCTGCGAGATCCTGTAACCTGTACTGTCCGGCTCGGCAAGCACTACAAGGTACGCATCAGCTTCCAGAGCCGTAAGGCCCAGTTCCATGAGCAGGTATTCCAGTGATTCAGCCAAAGCCGCCCCTTTCGGTCCTGGTATCGTGCGTCGGTACGAACGCCGGTATAAGTACTGTTATTTACTAAAAGTTAATAACAGCATCTGAAGGGCCGGTCAAGCCGCTCCCAGGCGTGTATTTCGTCACGTTCTCGTCCGGAGAGGCGATGCAGACCCGCCGGTTCGTGACGTTCTAGAGGAGCCGTTCTCCTGCGGTCCCGCACGGCGGAGATGCCCGAGGCGGGAACGGGCTGCGGATTGACGCGTCGCGGTTTTACAGAAAAAAGTGTACGAAGTTAAATCCGACCCTAGAAGATGGCGTAGATGAAGGGGGCCACGGCGGAACCCTGGGAGAGTACCAGTACGACGCTGAGGAGAATTAGAACGATGATGACCGGCGTAAGCCACCACTTTTTTCTGGTCTTCAGGAAATCCCATATCTCTCTTGCCTTGCCCATCACGATCCTTCCTCAGTAGGGCTTATCCGGTCTTCCGCAGGGGCCCTCGGGGTCAACGTCCATCCAGTACGTATCGTCGTCTTCCCTAATATCGAGGTTAAGGGGCCTTTTTCCAAGGAGCCTCATTACCAGCCCCGTCAGAGTGACCCCGGTGAAGAAGACGATCGTCAGAAGGACATTGGTCATTATGAACCCCAGTACATGGGCGAACTTCATCCAGGCCCGTTCCACCGGAGAGAGGAGACGCGGAATGACCATTCCCGAAAGGAGGAAGAGGCCCGAGGCGCCGGCCGTATACACCCAGGCCGGCCTGCCCCTGAGAACAAGAAGGACCGATATCGCAGCAAGGGCCACCGTCATCACCAGGCCGAATTTCCTGAGTTCTCTTTTATCCTTCATATTCAGTCCAGTTCGTAGATCTTCCGCCAGTCCCTGTCGTCCGAAAGCTCAGGCTGCTCCTCCTTGCGGAGAATGCAGTCACCCAGGGCCAGCATGTCCATCTCGGTTCTCATGAAGCAGAGGTAGGCGTCCTCTGGAGAGCATACTATGGGCTCGCCCCGCACGTTGAAGCTCGTATTTATGACCAGGCCGCAGCCGGTCTTCCTCTCGAACTCACTTAAAAGGCTGTGGTACCGGGGATTCCTCTCCCTGTCCACCGTCTGGACCCTTGCGGAGTAATCCACATGGGTTATCGCCGGAACGTCCGACCTGGGCACATGCAGTTTCTCAAGACCGAACAGCTCCTCCTGCTCCGGGGTAAGGTCCACTCTCCTCGAGGGTTGCACGGGAGCCACCAGGAGCATGTAGGGGCTGGGCCTGTCCAGCTGGAAGTAATCCGACACCCTTTCCTCCAGGACCGATGGGGCGAAGGGCCGGAAGGACTCGCGGTATTTTATCTTCAGGTTCATTCGCGACTGCATTTCGGGACTCCTTGCGTCGCCGATTATGGACCTGTTGCCCAGGGCCCTTGGCCCGAACTCCATCCTTCCCTGGTACCAGCCTACGACATCGCCTCCTATCATTGCGTCGGTGACGATGTCGATGGTCTCTTCCCCGCTGTGCCTGCTGTATGGATAGCCCTGTCCAAGGAGCCACTTCTCGATGGAGTCGGTGTCCCAGCCCGGCCCCAGCAGTGAACCGTGCTGCGAATCGTGCACGCCGTCCGCTTCCCTGGGGTTGCCAAGCACCTGATGCCATGCGAAAAGGGCCGCTCCCAGGGCTCCTCCTGCGTCACCTGCGGCCGGCTGTATCCAGATGTCGTCGAATATGCCTTCGCGGAGGATGATGCCATTGGCGACGCAGTTCAGCGCAACCCCGCCGGCAAGGCAAAGGTTTCTCATTCCCGTCTCCCGGCGGACATGCCTGGCCGTCCTCAGCATCACCTCCTCGGTCACGGCCTGCACCGACGCGGCAAGGTCCATGTCCCTCTGGGTGAGTTTGGTCTCGGGCTTCCTGGGCGGTCCTCCGAAGAGCCTGTCGAACCTTCTGCCTGTCATGGTGAGACCCTGGCAGTAGTTGAAGAACTTCATGTTCATCCGGAAGCTGCCGTCCTCCTTCAGGTCCATCAGCTCATCAAGTATGACGTCGGCGTACCTGGGTGTACCGTAGGGTGCGAGACCCATTACCTTGTACTCTCCCGAGTTCACCTTGAAGCCGGTGTAATAGGTGAAGGCGGAATAGAGAAGTCCCAGGCTGTGGGGGAAGTGCAGCTC
>CAZXEF010000017.1:0-275 GCA_964639605.1 uncultured bacterium
GGAAGTACCGTTCCCATTTTCGACACTGACGGCGCGAGGATGGAGAAGCTATCCCTGGAGCTTGACGTCAGGCCCTGCCACGGACTGGAACAGCTGTTCGAGCAGTGCGATTCGGTAGTGGTGGCAACGACTACCTCCAACCACCATCAGTCGGTCATGAAGGCCCTTGAAGCAGGTATTCATGTCCTGGTGGAGAAGCCCATCGCCTCATCAACGACTCAGGCCAGGGAGATGGTGGAGATGGCGGAGGATGCCAACCTGGTCCTTGCGGTCGG
>CAZXEF010000017.1:285-24631 GCA_964639605.1 uncultured bacterium
CCTGATCGACAATCCCTTGTTCGTAGAGGGTCACAGGATGGCGCCCTTCAATCCCAGGGGCACCGATGTCTCGGTGGTGCTGGACCTGATGATACACGACATAGACCTGGTGCTCTCCTTTGTCCGTTCACCCGTGGTCTCCGTACAGGCTTCGGGCATTCCGGTCCTCAGCGGCAACGTGGACATAGCAAGCGCCAGGATCCAGTTCGAGAACCGATGCGTGGTCAACATGACCGCCAGCAGGATCTCCAGGGAGCGCATAAGGAAGCTGAGGTTCTTCCAGCCCCGAAGGTATGTGGCGGTGGATTTTGCTACCAGGGAAGTGGAAGCGTACCAGCTTGTGGGTGACAGCATTAAGCCCATGGAGGTCAAGGTCCCTGAGGTGGATGCTCTTACGGAGGAGCTCAAGGATTTCAGGAAGGCCTGCTCTACCGGATGCTCCCCCACCGTAAGCGGCAACGACGGCCTCAATGCACTGATCTCCGCACAGATAATTTCCGGAAAGATAAACGAAGCGGCGGAAGCCATCACAGGTCAATCATCGTAATGAGAATGGTCATATCCGCCGGCGACCCGTCCGGCGACGTCAGGGCCGCAGAGCTTGTGGGTGAGCTCGGGAAACTGACCAGTCTCTCGGTCTCGGGGCTTGGTGGAAGGCAACTTCGAAAAGCCGGGGCGGAAATGGTCTTCGATCTGGACCGTTACTCCGTTATGGGCTTTGCCGAGGTCATCTCTTCCCTGGGGAGCCTGTTCAGGCTTCGCAGGGATATGAGGTCGCACATCCTGAGAATGGACCCCGACGTCCTTCTGCTGGTCGATTATCCGGGATTCAACATCCCCCTTGCCGAATGGGCGAGCAGGAGGGGTATCAGGGTCATCTACTACGTATCACCGCAGCTGTGGGCCTGGGGTTCGGGAAGGGTGAATAGGATCAGGGGCTCCGTGGACCTGATGATAACGCTCTTCGAATTCGAGGTGGACTTCTACCGGAGACACGGGGTCATGGCGAAGTGCGCGGGGCATCCCCTTGCAGACTCCATCCCGGTCCCTCTGGAACAGTCCCTGACCGGCAGGATCGCCCTTCTGCCGGGAAGCCGAAGACAGGAGGTCTCCATGCTCCTTCCTCGCATGGCGGGTGCCTTCAGCATACTCAGCGACCGGGGATCTGCCGGCAGCGCAGTCATAGCAGTATCCCCGGGGGTCCCCGAGGAGCTCTACGAGCCGTTCCTGTCCATGGAAGGCGTAACAGCGGCGCATTCCGTGAGGGATGCACTCGAGGGAGCGGCGGCAGCCGTGGTCTGTTCAGGCACCGCCACACTGGAGACAGCCATGTGGGGGGTACCGTTCATAATTACATACAGGACTTCGCCACTTACTTATCTTCTGGCGCGCATGCTGGTACGGGGGGTGAAGAACATTGGAATGGCCAACCTCGTGGCGGGTGAGACATTCTCCGTTGAACTCCTGCAGGGCCGCGTGACACCGATGAACATCACGGAAGCCCTGGAGCCTCTGCTGATCCCCGGCACTGCCAGGGAAAGGGCCATGGATGGCGCCATGAAGGTGAGGGAAGCACTGGGGTCTGAGGGCTCCTCGAGGAGAGCGGCGGAGATGATCATCCAGGAGACCGGGGTATGAGGGGACCCGACCTTCTCAGGATGTCCAGGGTCCTTGGAAGGATATTCATGCGCCTTTCCGGTCTGTCGTGGAAGGTCAGGTACATCCGCCCCTTCTCCGGAAGGGCGGGGATGGCCAGAGGCAGGACAGTATTCTTCGCCTTCTGGCATGGAAGACAGCTCCCGCTGATACATACCCACAGGGGGGAGGGTGTCACCGTTCTGGTCAGCCGCAATACCGACGGCCAGTACGTCACCAACGTTCTGCATTCCATGGGCTTCGATACGATCAGGGGTTCCAGCTCAAGGGGAGGGATGGAAGCTCTCAGGGGCATGGCCGGCAAGCTGAGGCGAGGCAAGGACTGCGCCATAACCCCCGACGGACCCAGAGGGCCGATGGAAAAGGCCAAGGCCGGCGCCGCGCACATTTCCAGACTGGGTGGAAGGCCAGTGGTACCGATGGGCTCGTCGGCATGGCCTGTCGTGCGTTTCCGCTCCTGGGACCGGTTCATGCTCCCGCTGCCTTTCGCCAGGATCGTAGTGGTGGAGGGCAGACCTGTCAGGTGCATGATGAAGGGTGAGGATCCGGAGGAATGGCTTGCAGCGCTGGAAACTGGACTGCTTTCCGTTACATCCTACGCAGACCTTCTCGCATCCCCTTCGGCAAGGATGATGGCCCGCTGCCTTTCGGTACTGGGGTCCTGTCTGACGCTGCCGGCATTCATCGGACTCCTTTTCCGCCCCACCGTGGAAAGACGGGAGAGGAAGGGTCTGGTACCCCGCCGCACTGACTGCCCCGTCTGGCTCCACGGATCTTCCCTGGGGGAGCTCAACGGCCTTATCCCATACATCGACAGGCTAAGGGAACAGGGTATCCCCGTCCATGTGACCTGTTTCACGCCGGCGGGCAGGAAGTTCATAGAGGATAGAAGACTCCAGGGTGGTTACATCCCCCTGGACATACCCCTTTACGCAGGACGATTCCTCAGGAGGATAGGGCCGCGGGCCCTGGTGCTGGCGGAGACGGAGATCTGGCCCAACATCCTCATGCAGACGCTGATGCTCAGGGTGCCCTGCCTGCTGGTGAACGGCAGGCTTTCCCGCGGGAGCTTCAGGGGTTACCGTCCCTTCGCTCCTCTTGTGGGGAGGATGCTGTCCTGCTTCTCCGCCGTGGTGGCAAGGACCGAGGAGGACATGAAGAGTTTCGCCGGTCTGGGGGTGGACGAAAGAGTACTCGCCGTATCCGGGGATTCCAAGTTCCTGGCGGACAGCGGAGATCCGCCGCCACAATGGCGCGAGCTCCTGGATACCTGCAGACCTGTGCTCGTTGCCGGTTCAACAAGGGCCGGCGAGGAGGAAACGGTGCTTGATGCAGCTGAGGCCGCCGGATATTTCCCCGTGATGGTCCCCCGCCACCTTGAAAGGGTGGGGGAGGTGGAGTCGCTGATGGTCCGAAGGGGATTCTCCCCGGTCAGGTGGTCGGTCCTGAACGGAACACCGGGCGAAAAGCTTGATTTCGACTCTGTCATCGTAGATGTTCACGGTGTGCTCGCCGCCATGTACGGAGTCGGGGATGCGGCTTTCGTAGGAGGTACTCTCGCCCCGGTCGGTGGCCATAATGTGCTTGAGCCACTGATGAGAGGCGTGGTGCTCCTGGTGGGTCCCCATTATGATAATTTCAGGGAAGCGGTGGAAGTGTTCAGGGATTCCGGAGCAGCCTGCGTATTCTCCACTTCCAGGGAGCTTGCTGAAATACTCGGGAGACTGAAGAGCGGTCCCGACAGGAGGGAAGAGATAATCAGAGATTTCAATGAGATGAGACAGAGCCTCCTGAGCGGCATATTCAAGGCATTGATGCTCACAGGTATTCTGGGGAGCAATGGAAAGGCCTGACAGGCTGTTCGGCAGGATCGTGCACCGTGAGGGCTGGTATGCTTGGCTGGGCTGGTGTCTCATGCCGGTGGGCTGGCTTTACGGTCTGGCGGCTTCCGTCAGAAGGAAGTGGTACGAATCCGGTGACCGACAGATCCGGCTTCCGGTGCCTGTCATAAGCGTGGGTAACATCGAAGTCGGCGGAACCGGCAAGACTCCGGTGACGATCTGGCTGGCGAACAGGATCACGGGAATGGGCTACAGGGTCGCCGTGGTCGCAAGGAACTTCGGAAGCAGGACCAGCTCCTGCAGGGTCCGGCTGGACAGTGACGATGTCCGCAAGGATTTCACCGACGAGGTGCTGCTCCTGGCGGAAAGCCTTCTGGGCAGGAGCAGCGTGTACGCCGGAAGGTCCAAGACCGAGGCGGCCATAAAAGCGTACAGGGGCGAAAAACCGGACATCATACTTGTGGATGACGGTTTTCAGCATCTGGGCCTGCACAGGGACATCGAACTGCTTGTCCTGGATTTCGCCAGCCCCTTCGGTCAGGGAGGCCTGATACCCTCCGGTACGCTCAGGGAGTTCCCCTCCGTACTCTCCAGGGCGGATCACATCTGGATAAACCGTATCCCCACAGGCATGTCCGCGGAATGGATAAAACGCAGGCTCATAGACTACAACTGGAAGGCGCCGGTCCAGTTCAGTCGTGTCATGCATACCGGAGTGAGGCTGGTCGGCGGCGGCACCCTGCCCCGTCTTCCCAGCCGGACGGTCCTTGCGTTCTGCGGGATAGGCAGGCCCGAGAGCTTCCGGAACTCGCTGGAGGACGTCGGCATAAGACTCGAGGGTCTGGAGGTATTCCCTGACCACCACGTCTATACAGGGGAGGATATCGATCACCTTCGCAGACTGATGGAGAGCACCGGGGCCTCAGGTATGATCACCACGGCCAAGGACGCGGTGAAGCTTTACGGCCTCCCCGGTACAGGGGATATTATGATCCAGACAATGAACCTCGAGGTCAAGGGAGCGGTCTCGGAGCTGATGAACGACATCCAGCGAACCATCGAGAACTACTTGACCAGGAAGCGGGAAGACAGGGACAATATTGAATGACAATGTCATCGAGACCGATGTACTGATACTCGGAGCCGGCATGGCCGGCCTCACGTGCGCGCTGTCACTGCCTGAAGGCCTGAGCATTATACTGGTCAGCAAGGTACTCATGCCCACTGGCAGCACTTACCTGGCCCAGGGAGGGCTTGCCGCCGCGGTATCCGAGGAAGACAGCTTCCAGCTTCACCTGAGGGACACCGTCGAAGCCGGGGCGGGACTTGTGAACGAGGAAGTGGCCCTGGAGATAATAGAGAACGGTCCCAGGCTGGTAACGCAGCTCGCCCGGTGGGGCGCCGAACTGGAAGGTGCGTCAGGAGGAGGTAAGAGCGGTATCGAGGGGGGACACAGCATCAGACGGGTGCTGCACCACAAGGACCGCACCGGAAGGCTCATAAGCGAGGTCCTCAGCGAAAGATGTTTCGAGAAGGGCAATATAAGGGTGATGCAGCCGGCCTTCGCCGTGAACCTCCTGACCGCATCCAGGGAGATGCCCGAACTTGTCGACGGAGCCATGGACAGATGCATAGGGGCCCACATCCTTCACGACGGCACGATATCCACGGTTCTCGCGGGAGAGACCGTAATAGCAACAGGCGGAGCCGGTAAGGTCTACAGGTACACGTCCAACCAGGACTCGGCCACGGGCGACGGCATAGCCATGGCATACAGGGCCGGGCTTCCCATCAGGAACATGGAGTTCTACCAGTTCCATCCCACATGCCTCTTCCATCCTGATAAGAGGAACTTCCTGGTGACCGAAGCCCTCAGGGGCGAGGGGGCAATCCTCCTCAACCTCAGGGGTGAGAGGTTCATGGAGAGCTACGATCCCCAGAGGATGGAACTGGCCCCTAGGGATATCGTGGCCAGGGCCATCGACTCAGAGATGAAAAGACTCGGCAACGACCACGTCCTTCTGGATGCGAGGCACCTCGGAAGGGAAAAGCTCACCGCATCGTTCCCCGAGGTGACGGACGGAGTGACATCGGTGGGGATAATCCCCTGGGAGGAACCGATCCCAGTGGTACCGGCGGCCCATTACATCGTTGGCGGCATCGACGCCGCAGCCGACGGGACAACGTCGATGAACGGCCTGAGAGCGATTGGCGAGGCTTCATGCACCGGCTTCCACGGCGCGAACAGGCTCGGGAGCAACAGCCTGCTGGAGGCCGGCGTCATGGGTCTCAAGGCTGCTGACTCCATACCGGGAACCGTCATGAGACCCTCCGATTTCCATGCCAGGGACTGGTCCTTCGGCAGGGCGGAGCCCCTTCGGGAGAATGTCCTGGTGGACCATGCATGGGCCGCCATCCGCAGCGTGATGTGGGACTACGTCGGCATTGTGAGGTCTGACAACAAGCTGCACAGGGCACTCAGGCTGATCGATGTGCTCGCGGAAGAGGTGGAGGAAGACTACTGGTCCCTGCTCCCCGTCACGGGGCTTCTGGAACTCCGGAACATATGCACGGTCAGCAGGGCCATAATCCTGTCGGCCCTGAGAAGGAGGGAGAGCAGGGGGCTGCATTTCAATCTGGACTGCCCGGAACCCCACCAGCCTCCCAGGGACACTGTTATTAGGCTGACGCTGTGAGCTTCTCCAGTCGGTCCGTTCTGCTCATCTGCGCTGCCATCCTTGTGAGTTCGTGCGGTACTTCACCCGTATACAGGGGAGGCGGCATACGCTGTTCGGGGGGGCACTGGTCGGAAAGGATATCTTCAGGGAGCGGTCCCAGGACCGCCAGCGACAACAAGCTGATGGACGAGATCGATTCCTGGATGGGAACACCCTACGTGTACGGCGGTGAAAGCCGTTCCGGAGTGGACTGCTCCGGGTTCACACAGGCGGTATACAGGTCCGTGAACATCGAGATACCGAGGACGGCCAGCCAGCAGGCGGCCGCTTCCAAGTCCGTGGACCCGGGAGACCTGCGATTCGGAGACCTGGTGTTCTTCAACACCGAAGGCTCCGGCATATCCCATGTGGGCATATACATAGGGAACGGTTTCTTCGCCCACGCCTCTTCCAGCAGGGGAGTTGTCCGAGAATCGCTCTCCAAGGAATATTACTCCAGCAGGATAGTATCTGTCGGGAGGTTCATGGAATGACCCTGCTGATTCTGTTCATGCTCTCGATTCTCATTGATATCCCTGAGGGATTCACGCCGGTCGAGGGTTTCTCGGACCTGGACTACACAGCCACCCCCGACCGTTTCGGTCTTCTTCTCGTGACCGGCGAGGACAGCACCGGGAACCTCCGTATGGCAAGGGCCATACTGGATGCGGTGGACTCGCTTCCAGCATGTGCTGAGGCGGAGCTGTTCGTCGTGTCACCGGACATGGCAGGCCATCCCGACATTCTACTCCTGTGCACGGATTTCCCCGGCCTTCCTGCCACCCTTGTCCTGGTCGGGCACTGCGGTTACATACAGCTTGATCCAGAATTCCTTGCCACCGAGATATCGGATTGCTGGTACACCTGGGGAGACCCCGACTCCAGGAGGACCGGCATCTGCAATTTCTGCAGGAGATGCAATCCCTGAGGAGGCTGACTTGATGGACTGGTTCCTGAGGAGCGATTTCTGGGAACTGACCTATCCTCTGATGTTCCCGTCCACGAGGATAGAGAAGGCGGAGATTGACCTTGCGGCGGTGCTCAGGCTCTCCGGTGTACACGAGGGAAGCGTACTGGACCTTTGCTGCGGTCCCGGAAGGTTCTCCATCCCCCTTGCAAGGATGGGCTTCTCCGTCACTGCTGTGGATTCCACGGAGTTCCTGATGGACATCGCAAGGAACAGGGCCTCCATCGAGAAGCTTGACATCGAGTGGGTACACAGCGACATGAGGGACTTCCTCAGGCCATCGTCCTTCGATCTGGTGATGAACATGTTCACGTCCTTCGGTTACTGCCGGGAACACTCTGAGAACATGAAGGTTCTCAGGAACTCGAGGGAATCACTCAAGCCCGGAGGAAGGATGCTGATGGAGATAATGGGCAAGGAGGTCCTTGCCTCCATTTTCAGGCCCGTGACCTGCGAAGAGACGGATGACGGGCACCTGCTTGTCCAGAGGCATTCCATAAGCTCCGACTGGTCGAGGATACAGAACGACTGGCTGCTGTTCCATGATGATAGTCTGCTCGGTCGCTGGAAGTTCTCGCACTGGATCTACAGCGGGATAGAGCTCAGGAACATGCTCCTGGAAGCAGGATTCGCGGAAGTGGACCTCTACGGCGACCTTGAGGGGGGACCCTACGATTCCGAGGCCGCCAGGCTGGTTGCGGTGGCAACGGCGGGAGTCGGGGGCTGACATGTCCAGGGAGACGAGGGGAATGTCCCCGGAACTGAGGGAGTACATGCTGTCGGTATCCCTCAGGGAGACTGAACTGCTGAGGGATCTTCGGATGGAGACCGGCAAGATGAAGAACTCCAACATGCAGATCTCCCCGGAGCAGGGACAGCTGCTTTTCTTCCTTGTGAAGCTCACTGGAGCCAAACGCACTCTTGAAGTGGGTGTCTTCACGGGCTACAGCGCACTCTGGACGGCAATGGCCCTTCCGGGGGACGGAAAGCTTCTGGCGTGCGATGTCAGCAGGGAATGGACGGATATCGCCAGGAGTTACTGGAAGAGGGCCGGTGTCGAGCATAAGATCGATCTGAGGCTGGATCCGGCGGTGCAGACCCTGGAAGCGCTCGTTGAGGATGGAGATGAGGGCACATACGATTTCGCCTTCATTGACGCTGACAAAGAGAATTACGGGGAATACTACGAACTCTGCCTCCGTCTCATGAGGAGCGGAGGCCTGATGGCCCTGGACAACGTCTTCAGACATGGCAGAGTGATAGACCGCGAGGCCGTGGATGCCGGAACGACTGCGATCCGGGAACTCAACCGGCGTATCGCTGTTGATGACAGGGTCGATGTCTCGATCCTGCCTGTCAGCGACGGACTGACCCTTGCAAGGAAAAGGTGATTGCAAAATAACATGAGACACACTCTACTTCTTCTACTGGCATCCTTTGCCTTTCTTTCGATCACTGTTCCTTCCTGCGCCGTGACCCGCGTCATCTATAACGAACAGACGGAAGCGGACGGCCTGCTGGCGAAGGTAGTGGTCCTCGACTCCAAGGAGCTCATGGAGCTGGTGATAACGATGCAGGAGTCCGGAGGCCCCATCAGGGAGAGGGTATACCTGGTGAACTGGATGCCCGACTATTTTGAGATAGATGATTTCAACGGGGATTCCAGGCCTGACTTCCGCATAGTGAGCACGAGTAACGAGCCTCATTACTTCTACAGCACCGCCCATGGCTTCGTGGACATCTGAAAAGCGTTCCGGGTGAACAGGATAGTAATAGCCAGGGATGATATCACGAGTATCCGATGCTCCGCCATCGTCAATGCCGCCAACAGCACCCTGCTGGGAGGCGGCGGGGTTGACGGGGCCATACACAGGGCCGCAGGCCTCCGTCTTCTTGAGTACTGCCGCGGGCTGCCCGAGCTGGAACCTGGAGTAAGGTGCCGTACCGGTGAAGCCGTGCTCACACCTGCGTTCGACCTGCCCTGCGATCACGTCATCCATACAGTCGGACCGGTGTGGCGGGGTGGAGGCCACGGCGAGGATGAACTCCTCGCGCGCTGCTACAGAGCATCCCTGGAGCTGGCCCGTGACAGCGGCGTCGGATCAGTAGCATTCCCCGCCATCAGCTGCGGCGTCTTCGGTTTTCCAATCCGCAGGGCCTGCCGTATCGCCCTGGAGGAGACAAGGCGCTTCGCCAGCGCGAACGACCTTCCCGGGAAGATAGTCCTCACCGCCATCAGCGATCAAGTCTTCAGAGTGCTTGACGAGCTTTCTTAAGCTGATGATCCCCATAAGTATCGCGAACGCTGAAGCAGACCTCACAATTACATACTAGTATAGTATTATTTATATTTTCACTCTTCTATTGACATTAAAGTCAATGATACTCTATGATTATTTAAGGGCTTGGATGGCGACTGGACTTCGGCCGTCCCATCCACCTTAAGTGAAAACCTGTGTTTCGGCCATCTCCATTCCCGTCCATCCTTGCTTACCCGCAGGGCGTGGTGCCCTGCCGGCGACGAGAGGGGGAGAGTAATGTTAAGGTCGATCATGCTTCTACTTGCCATCTGCGCCATATCCGGCGCAGCCGGCCTGTTCGAGGACCTGTTCGATGACGGGGGCGCGGAAGGGTGGACGGAGTACAGCACCAATCCGGATTCGGCGCATTATTATATAGACGGCGGCTGCTACCACATGGAGATCGAGGATATGGACGGCCGGGTCTCTTCCTTCAGCGGCGACGACGATACTACGACCCCCTGGTGCATGTCAATTCCGGACTATACCTTCTACTGCAAGGTCATGGTCTGGAATCCAACATCCCATGTCGGCTTTGCGGGAAGGATGTGCTCTCCGCTGTCCTCAGAGAACGGTTACATGGTCTGGTTAAGGTTCACTGTGAACGATGTGGTCCTCTGGCGCCACGATGGCCCGGTTTCATACTGCACACTTGACACGTATGCCATGCCCCTTGATTACGGGGAGTATTACTGGCTGAGGTTCGACCTGACCGGTGGATGGCTCAGGGCGAAAGTCTGGCAGGGTTCCTTCTGGGATGAGCCCTCTGAGTACATCCTGGAAGCAATGGACTATACCTATGGAGATCCCGGATCGGTGGGAATGGGATGCCACAGCTACGGAATCGTGCATAACCATGTGGCCTTCGACAGCGTATTGGTTTGCGACCCTACTTCACTGGAACCCACAACATGGGGATGCATCAAGGCTTCCTTCTAGTTCTGCGAAGGCAGGGGGGACCGGCAGGCCAAGTGGCAAGTCGCTTCCCCCTGTCTTATCTTCTCAGCACATGATCGGGGAGTTGTCCGTAGCATATAGTCTTCAACTACAGAGGCACGAGGTAGTGAATTTTGATCTCCAGGCGGGACCTTGGACTTCCATTGCTTTTCTTTGTATCGCTCCTGGTCTTCCAGGGGATAGCATTCATCCTCTGCATGAACGAACCGCTCTGGGAGGACGAGGCGCACTTCCTGGACACCATAGGGCAGTTCGACCGGGACATGAGCCTTTCAACGCTCAGGCACTACAACGAGATGTCCTCGCCATTGCCCTTCGTCCTGTACTGTCTCTGGGGGCGGCTGTTCAGCTTCAATATAGCGGTGCTGCGTCTTTTCTCCGTACTGATAGCCTTCTGCACATACATTCTGTTCTATCACCTGAGCCTGACAGTGCTGAAGAACATGAAGGTCGCGCTGCTGACCACGGCGTTCATTGCCATGAATCCCTATATGATCGGGCTGGGCATCTTCGTATACACCGATATGCTCGCGATCCTGTTCGTAATACTGTCATTCATCTTCCTCGTAAGGGGGAAACCCCTGTCCTTATCGGTCTCCCTGGCATGCGGGCTGCTCTGCAGGCAGTATCTGGTATTCCTGGTTCTTGCTGCCTTGATCTTCTATTCGGGCATGTACCGGAGATCGAGGGGAAAACAGGGAGAAGGTAAAAAAGCGCTTGCCATGCTCGGGGCCTGTCTGGCATCCCTTGTCCCTCTGGCGGCACTTGCTGCGCTCTGGGCGGGGTTGAGCCCGGACAACGTACTCTCCAGGCACCTGTACGCGGAGGAGACTCTCCGATACCATCCTTCGTTCCTCACCCTGTACGTCTGCCAGCTCTTCATCTATCTCCTTCCCATCGTTATACTGTCCTGGAGGAGGATATACACCGGCAGCAAAGTGCTTCTCTTCTCACTCATCGCGTCAGGTTACTACTTTCTCTTTCCGGTAAGGCCCTGCACCTGCGCGGTGCATGCCCATGTCCATTACGTGGGACTGTTCCACAGGTTCCTGATAATCATCCTCGGAAACCATTTCATGGAAGACGCCGTCTTCTACCTGGCCTTTCTTCTGTCTCTGCCTATTATCATCGCCATAGTGATAGACATAGTATCCAGATGGCGTGAAAGGACTTTCGACCTTCAGCTGCTCCTGGACCTGTCCATCATCAGCTTCCTGCTTGTCATGCAGTTCCCTCACTACTGCTGGGAGAAGTACTTCCTCCCGTTACTTCCACTTGCGGCCATCAGGGTACTGATGATCAAGTATGACCGTTGTCAGGCAGACATGATATGAACGTGATAACGACTCGAACAGCCACCCGTAACGACAAGGACTTCCTGTGGAAACTCAAAGTCGCCTCAATGCGTGGATATATTGAGGCCGTTCATGGCTGGGATGATGCTATCCAGTACGGTTTTTTTGAACAGGGCTTTCACCCGGAGGATATTCGGATCATCCAGTGTGACAGGCGGGACATCGGAATGTATGAACTGAGGGAACGAGATGAAGAGTGGTTCCTGGCTCGGATCGAAATACTGCCGGCATTTCAGGGCAGAGGGATCGGCACGAAGGTTATTCAGGGCATGATCGATCAAGTCTCGAAGACCGGCAAGCCACTGCGATTGCAGGTATTCAAGGTGAATCCGGCGCAGAAGCTGTACGAATGCATCGGTTTCCTCCGAACAGGAGAGACAGGAACACATATCACAATGGAATTGCCGAACAATCGCATGCAGCGTACGCCGACAGGCGGCGCCGCTGATGGGAATGGATACCTGGCAGAAATGGAGTGAGTCATCATCTGAAGCGATCATTTCAATGTTCAAAGAGTATATTATGGAAAACCATCTTGAAGGATAACGGTTGATCCCCCGGCCGAAGGAAGTGAGGAACGGCGTAGAATGGGCAAAGATGCATTTGGAGATCTACCCGGTTCAGTGGTAGAATCTAATCAATGCTGCCCGGCACCCCTGCACGCTGATACAACTTCGTTGAGCCGTTAACGAGTAACAAGGAAAGAAAGCGACTTGTCATGCTGTCAGGAATTGATGCATTCTTGAAGAATAGGTCGTCATTCCAGGTTGCCGCAGTTTCACTGGTCCTTACTGCCGCGATAGCTGCCCTCGATCATACTACCGGGTATGAACTGTCTTTTTCCATCTTCTACCTTGTGCCTATCGCCTTCGCCGCCTGGTACGGGAATCTGCGCCTGGGCATATTCCTCAGCGCCGTCGGCGCAATGACCTGGCTCGTCGTGGACAGGACCGCCGGGCACAGTTACAGCCAGTCCATCATCGCATTCTGGAACGCAGTCGTCCGTTTTGGATTCTTCACAGTTACTGCGGCCCTTATTGCAAAGGTCAGATTGCAGCTCGAGAAAGAAAAGCTCATGGCCAGGCTCGACAGACTTACGGAAACCATGAACGTACGCGCCTTCCAGGAGGAAGTGCATAAATTACTGGATATCGCAGCTCGCTATGAACGGCCCACCGTCATGGGCTACATCGATCTGGACAGTTTCAAGAGCGTGAATGACACGTTCGGGCATGCAGAAGGAGACAATGTTCTCAGAACGGTCGCTTCAATAATGTCGAGGTCCGTTCGCAGAACGGACATTGTGGGACGCATGGGCGGGGATGAATTTGCTGTTTTCCTGCCGGAAACCACATCTTCCGGGGCGGCGGTAGTGTTCGAAAATCTCCGCGAAAAGCTCTTGACAGAGGTGAAGGAACGCGTCTGGCCGATCGGTTTCAGCATCGGTGTCGCTGTTTTCCGGACAGCACCGTCAAGCGTCAACGAGGCTGTCAGAATGGCGGATACACTGATGTACCGAGTGAAGAAGAGCGGCAAGAACAGTATTCTGTTCGAAGAGTTCGACTTCCAGGAGGAAACCGGACAGCAGCGGAATGAAAAGCAGAATCGTAAACCAGAAGAGGAGTAAGAAAGGAGAATCAACATGCCGGAGTTCGGATCGCCGTTTTCGGGAATGGCAAAAGACAGGAAGCTCACAGACGAGGAACTCATCAGAGCGATCCGCTTCATGGTGGCTGCGGAATACGAAGCCATTCAGCTTTACATGCAGCTCGCCGAGTCGACGGACAACAGGCTCGCAGTTGAAGTGCTCAAGGACATAGCTGACGAGGAGCGTGTCCACGCAGGAGAGTTCCTGAGATTGCTTCACCATCTTGCCCCGGACGAAGAGAAGTTCTATGCCGAAGGGGCGGAGGAAGTGAATGAAGAGCTCAGGAGAATGAAGTGATAGATCTTTCAAAATAACAGGTCCAAAAAGGGGATCAAGACGACTGAATTCGCCCAAACCTGACCCTCTACGTTAGACTTCGGCCTGCGGAGGTATACTGATGATCTCATGTATGCTATCAGATCTTGTGGTTCAGTGTCAGGTGACAGGAGCGGAGACCAACTGTTTCCTTCTGTACGACCCGATCACGCGCCAGTCCACGATCATAGATGTAGGAGGCCCGATAGACGAGTTGCTCGCCACAGTGAGAGAGCAGGGGCTGCAAGTTCGGTATCTCCTCGCGACCCACGGGCATACTGATCATGTACTCGGCCTTCCTGCAATTCGCGACGAATTCCCGCAAGCTCTGGTGTGCATGCACAAACATGGATACGCGGACCTTCTGACATTGAGAGATTGGTTGTCCGAGCACCTGTCAGAGGATATGTTGACCGAGTGGCGACAGGACCCGGAGATCCGGAAACTCATGGAGTTTGATGCCGCGACACTCAGGGAGCCCGATTTGTTTCTCCGGGAGGGGGATGTTCTTGATCTGGGTCAGCATACTATCCGGGTTCTGCACTGTCCCGGTCACTCGCGCGGTGGTCTCTGCTATTCGGTGGATGGACTTCTATTCTCAGGGGATGTGCTGTTCCATGGGACGGTGGGCCGGGTGGATGGACAGAAGGCGTCGCGAGAGGATCAGATCGCTTCGGTTAGGCGTCTCTACAAGGAGTTTCCCGACGACACCATTGTCTACACCGGTCATGGTGAATCAACGACGATAGGGTACGAGAGAGCCAGCAACGAACGAATCAGCGAGACAGCAGTGAATCTATAGGGCGACCATTTGGTCGAGGTATGAACAGCGTATATAGTCGAAGAACTTGGGTATCACGGTGTCTGAAAGGAGCAGCCGTTTCGCGTCAACGGAACACCCCGCGCCGACACTGACGCTTGCGGTCTATGCGGTTTTCTGGTCCATTCATTTAGTCCTGGAAGAATCCGAGGAGGATCTGGGATGTGGCAGGTCAATCCGCAGCTTAAGCGAGGACTCATGCATCAATGAATGGTATGGTAATGAACGGATCATACTACTCCAAATCTCTTTCTGCAGAGAGACTGGAGCGTTGTTACGAAGTCGCGCCGCCTCGAGTGCAGAAGTATCTCGAAGAGGAGATACGGCACGTTCATGAATCACTGCGCCCCGGTATGAAGGTTCTGGAACTTGGTTGCGGGTATGGAAGGGTACTTCGTAGGCTGGCTGAATCGGAGGATTTGCTCCTGATCGGCATAGATATCTCCATGCCGAGCCTTGTTCTGGCCCGTCGACTCTTTGCCGGCGATCGCGGGATATCGATCGCCATTATGAATGCTCTCCATCTAGGCTTTCCTGACGGTGTCTTCGACCTGGTTTTCTGCATCCAGAATGGTATCTCAGCCTTTCACATCGATCAGCGTCTTATGATGCGGGAGGCAGTGCGGGTCACGAAGTCCGGAGGAGCGGCGCTGTTCTCCACCTACGCTGATGGTTTCTGGGAAGATCGGCTGGAGTGGTTCCGCGTCCAGGCAGCGTACGGCCTCATCGGCGAGATCGACGAAATCAGGACAGGCAACGGTGTCATCGTGTGCAAGGACGGATTCCGCGCAACAACTCTTCTGCCTGACCAGTTTGCCTTCCTCACAGAGGGCCTCGGCTCAAGTGCATGCGTCCGAACGGTGGATGACTCCAGCCTGTTCTGTGAGATCAAGGTCTAGATTCCCGCCCCATCAGGTTCGCTACACAGAATTCTACAGAAGGTCACTCTCGCTGTGAGCGTTCCTCCTGGAGTATTGCGTATTCAACTGCCATGAGCCTTATGGCGGCGTCGGCCTCGGGACTGGCCAGTATCTCGCGCCATATCCCCGAAGCCTGGTAGTAGTGGCCGGTTACAGTGTAGATGAGAGCCGCGGCCGCAAGGGCCTCGTAAGGGGGGTTGTCGTCCATCAGGCATATCTCCAGCTGGCGCAGGGCATCGTCGGTGTCGCCGCGGTTCCAGGCTATCTCCGACTGGAGCAGAGCGGCATCGTACTTGTGTGCGATGGGCTGAAGGAGATCTATCACTGACCGGGGTCCTTCCTGCCTGAGCATTATCAGGGACAGGTCGTAGGCCGGGACGGACCAGGCGGGATCCTGTTCCACGGCCTGTAGGAGAATGCCCCTCACAGCAAGAGTATCGCCCGTCTGCAGGACTTCGGTGGCCTGTCTCACCAGCCTGGCTGATTCCAGACGATTCTCCAGCGCCTCGGAGAGATCCTGGTGCAGGGGAAGGGTCACCGTATCTCCGGGCTCAGGCCTTTCTTGTGGGAGGAAGCCCGTCTGAAGCGCAAGGACCTCAGCGCCTCCGTCGATGTCCATGGCCCATGCCAGGAAGGCCCAGCCGTCGCCTTCCCTCCATGTGTACCGGTACCTCTCCATCTCCGTGTAGACCGGTTCATCGGTGAGGACAAGGGTATTCTCCTGCCCGCACGAGAGGAGGATCAGGGCGAAGATAATTGTACAGGCGATGTATCTTGCCGATGTCATGCGTCGTCCAGCCCTTCAAGTTCAAGCATTGCTTTCAGGTCATTGAGAATATCCTCGAGATCTTCCCAACAATCCACCCCCGAGGCCCTGCCGCGCAGCAGGGAGGCTCCCCTGAATCCCTTGATGTACTGCAGCAGGTGTCCCCTGATTATGTGGTAGACGTGCTCCTGCGGTATGTAGTCGCTCATCATGCGGAACTGTTCCCGGATGATCTCCACAACCTCTTCCGGGGAGGGAGGGAGGCTGCGGCCTTCACAGAGGCTCCTGAATATCCATGGGTTGCCGATGGCGCCCCTTCCCACCATGAGGCCGGAGGCGCCGGTGAATTCCATAAGCCTCCGGGCGTCCTCTACGGTCCTAACATCGCCGTTGGCTATGACGGGCACAGGAGAGTTCTCCACCATCCTCAGTATCTCTTCCATCCTGACCTCTCCGCTGAACATGTCCGTCCTGTACCTGCCGTGGACTGCTATGGCGCTGGCACCTTCATCCGCCAGGATGGAGGGCAGGCTGTCGGGGACCTTCTCATCGGGAGACCAGCCGATCCTTATCTTCACCGACACCGGCAGTTCCGTCTCTGCGCAGACGGCCCTGACGATGGCGGCCAGGGTGGGTATCTCACGGAGCAGGGCGGAGCCTGATCCGCTCCTTACGACCTTCTTGACCGGGCAGCCGGCGTTGATGTCTATGAAATCGAAACCCAGGTCAGATACTACCGATGCGGCCCTGGTGAAATCCCGAGGCCTCCTTCCGAAGAGCTGTACGCCGATCGGCTTCTCCTCGGCATGGAAACCCAGCAGCTTGTGGCTCTTGACTGAGCGCCTCGAAAGGCCCATGGCGGCAACCATCTCCGTGACTACGGCCGTTGCGCCCATCCGGCGGCATATCCTCCGGAAGGCCGAATCGGTCGAGCCGGCCATGGGGGCAAGGACCGTGCCGCGGGTGTATTCCATGAAGCTGACTTCATCCATGTGGGCAAACATATTCGCTGAGAGTGGAGAATCCAATCACGGTGCACCATTGCTAAGTGGGTTTGATCTATGGCATGCGACATCTGCCTGTTCATGGACAGCGAGACTGAGAACGTCATCAGTAAGGCCTGGAGCGTGCTGAGGACACGGGGATTCTCCTCGCCTCTCCTCAGGTCCGGCGGCAAGCCTCACCTCACGCTTGCCATATGGGAGGACCTGGACCCCGAACTTGTGCTGGACGACCTCAGCGATTTTGCCAAGACCCACAGGATGTTCCCTGTGACATTCTCCTCGGTGGCCACCTTCGGCGCTGAAAGCGGCACCGTCTTCCTCGGTCCTGTCTTCACTCCTCCGCTGATAATCGTCCATGACCAGCTCTACAGGATATTCGGCGAGATGAAGGACTTATCCGCCGGGCTCTACAGGCCCGGGTTATGGGTACCTCACTGCTCACTGACCCTGGGTCTTCCCCCCGAATCCGTTCCCGAGGCCATTCTCACCTGCATGGAGATCATAGACCTTCCCATCAGGGGATGGATCAGGGAGATAGGGCTTCTGACCTTCGACAGGGATTCCGTACATTCCATAAGGAGCTACAGGATGGAGGAGCCCGAAGGTGCCTTCTGAGTGGTGAAGTCCATTTCCGCATGGAATGAGCTTCGGACCAGAGGACCGGAAGCAACGGTCAGGAATCCCAGGGACAGAGCCCTTTCCTTCCAGTCGGAGAATTCGTCAGGCGTCAGGTACCTGGATACGGGCCAGTGTTTCCTTGAGGGCTGGAGATACTGCCCCAGGGTCAGCATGCTCACTCCGTGCCCCCTCAGGTCTTTCAGGGCATTCATCACTTCATCTCCGGTCTCGCCGAGACCCAGCATCAGACCGCTCTTCAGCGGTGTTCCGGGGGAGAGCTTCCCGTAGGCTCCCAGGACGGCCAGGGACATTCTGTAATCAGCTTCCGGCCGGACGATCGGGAACAGCCTCTCAACGGTCTCCAGGTTGTGGTTGAAGACATCGGGACCGGAATCGGCAATGGTTTCCAGGGAACTCGTGCTGCCCCTGAAATCAGGTGTGAGGACTTCGACGAGGACACCTTCGATAAAGTGCCGGAGTGCCCTGACCGTAGCGGCGAATTGACCGGCTCCTCCATCCTCCAGGTCGTCCCTGGTGACCGAGGTGACCACCACGTAGGAGAGGCCCATCTCGGCCGACGCCCTGGCGAGCCTCTCCGGTTCATCCGGGTCGGGGGGGGGAGGTGCGCATTCAGTATGGTCTATGGCGCAGTACCTGCAGTTCCTGGTGCAAACGCTGCCCAGAATGAGGAATGTTGCGGTGCCCCTCTGGAAGCAGTGGCCGAGATTGGGACACATGGCCTGTCTGCAGACTGTATCAAGACTGTAGCGTCGGAGCACCGACCTGATCCTGGCAGCCTCCTCAGAGCCTCTCTCGGGCATTCTGAGCCAATCGGGCTTCTTCCTACAGGTCATTCATGCATTCCATCTCGAGTTCTCTCAGGCGGCTTCCATGGAGCTCACTGTGGGGAAAAGGCTTCAGATCAGTGCCAAGGGCGGAGGAGAAGGAGCAGTGCAGCGCTTCCTCCATGTCCTCCGGCGTCAGTTCGGGCCTGAATTCCCTCAGGCTGGCTATTCCGTTCGAGAGATGACCGCGGAGGACTTCCCTCAGTCTCGGGGAAACCCCATCTGGGAGGTAGTCGAGTATCTTGAGCTGGTCGTTCTCAAGAAGTATGGAGCCATGTTCCAGGAAGATCCCCCTGCTTCGGGCCTGAGCGCTTCCCACGAGCTTCCTTCCATCCCGGGTGCCTATCTCCCATTTACCGTGGGAAGTGAAACATGGATTTGCCTCCATCCTGGGGCCGCCGACATGGTGCTTCTCCGCCGGGCTGGCCTCAGCCGGGATGCCAAGGCTGTTGATGGCATCCAGCATGGGAGCCGATGTCTTGCGCAGCGCCTCGGTTATAGGCCCGGAAACGGCGGGATGGTCATCGGAGGCCACGATGCTGTATGTAAGCTCCGTCTCGTGCCAAACGGCCCGACCCCCTGTAGGACGCCTGACAAGGCCGTAGCCGTGGGAGAGCAGCTTCTGTGTGTTGATCTCCCGCCCGGTCTTCTGGAGCTTGCCGATGGACACGCAGGCGGGTTCCCAGCCGTAGGTGCGGAGAACAATATCCCACCTGCCCAGTCTGACCTGTTCCATAAGGAGCCTGTCGAAGGCCATGTTCCAGAATCCGTCATGCTTTCCCGTGGATATGTGCACTGCCTTCAAGGAACGCCTCCATCGTGATGCAGGGACTGTCGAGACCTGGAACTATTGTCATTCCGCGCGGTAGAAACTAGATAATGATAATACACTGGACTGAAAACCAGAATGGTGAGAAATGAAAGAACTGTTACTGGCGGCGGTCATAGTCCTGTCCGCCACTCCCGCTTCATCTGAAGATGTCTACCGTGACGCAGGTGCCGGCGCCTACAGTTTCCTCAAGATTGACCCCGGGGCCAGGGCCGCGGCCCTGGGAGGCACGGGGCTCCTGAACAGCGGTGAACTTGCGGTGTTCACCAATCCCGCTCTCCTTGCATCGATGGGATCGGCCAATCTTTCCGCCGGTCATACCCAGTGGCTCGGGGATGCCACGCAGAGCTTCCTGTCCTGGAACTTCGGTCTGTGCGGTATCGGCTGCGCCATCGGAACACGTTTCGTCCATGTGGGCAACATGGAGATGAGGGAGGAGGCAACATCCGAACCGGTCACCACCTTCTCCTCATGGGACATCTCCTTCCACGGGGCTGCGGGGGTAAGGCTGGGCATGTTCGACATTGGTCTCGGATTGAAGCTGATAAGAGAGAAGTTATGGACCGAGAGTTCTACAGGTCTTGCCGCTGATGTCGGTGTCGTGGTCCATCCTGCGGAAGGTCTGGACCTTGCCGCGGCGGTGCAGCACATAGGCCCCTCTGTGACGATGGCTGAAGATGATTTCCGCCTTCCCACAACATGGAGGGTCGGAGGCAGGTACCGAATGGGCCTGCCCCTGGGCTATGTATCGCTCTCCGCCGAGACGGGCAAGCCTCTGGACAACAAGCTCTTTGCGGGAGCAGGGCTGGAATACGTGCCCCAGAGGTGGCTCAGGCTCCGCTGTGGCATGAGGTTCGGCGACGATTCCAGGGACATCACTTCAGGCGTAGGACTGGCCGCAGGCAGCTGGACCCTTGACTACGCATTTGTCCCTACGGATTTCGCTCTTGGGTCGGTCCACAGGTTCACGCTCCACAAATCACTGTAGGGCATGAGAATACTCGTTACGAACGATGACGGGTTCGACCAGCCCGGCATCCTGGAGCTGGAGAAACTCCTCGGAACCGGCAACGAGCTCTGGGTGGTGGCTCCCCTTCATCACTGCAGCGGTACGAGTCACTCCCTCGGGTTGTACGCCTCCATGGAACTCCGCGAGACAGGCTTTCGGAAATGGGCTCTGGAAGGCACTCCCACCGACTGCGTAAAGATAGCCCTGATGGAGATAATGCGGGACAAGCCGCCCGATCTCCTGATATCCGGGATCAATCCCGGAGCGAACATGGCCAACAACATCTTCTACTCGGGCACCGTGGCCGCCGCCACTGAGGCTGCCCTCTGGAACATCCCCTCGATCGCGGTAAGCGTCCAGGTTACCTCTCCCGAGCACAGGCCCCGTTTCGGAACAGCATCCAGGGTGCTTGCCCACCTCCTCGAAAGGGGACTTGCCTCGATGATACCACCGGGCACCATCTTCAACATCAATGTCCCGGATACCGAGCCCGACGGAATAAAGGGCATCAGGTGGACCAGGACCGCCCGTTTCGCCAGTGACATCTCCTTCAGGCAGCTGGAACCGGGAAGGGTCTTTGCATACGACAGATACAGGTCACTTCCCGTTGTGGATCCTCGGAATACAGATGTCGAAGCAGTGGAGAACTCCATGGTCAGCCTCACGATCCTCGACTCCAATCGAACATCGAGAGTCGTCCCTCCAGATCTGGAGCTCTTTGACGGGAGCTTCTGACCTTGCCGCTCATTCTCCTTCTTCTGCTTTCTTCCGCCGATGCCGTATACCTGCAGCACTCGGCAGCCGTGGAGCTGCACGGACCTGATTCGGGATACACGGAGACAACACTGGAAGTGATAATCCCCCTCACCGCCAGGGGGGTATGGCGCTACGGGACCATGTCATCCACATACAGGAACAGTTGGGAGACCGTCGAGATCGACGCTTCCATAGCCCACTGGCGTCCCGGCAGGGGAGAGGCGGAGGCGGAGATACGCGAGGAGCCTCACAGCTCCCTGCTTCCCGGAGGTATGCTAGAAAGCTCTCTGAGGGAGGTCTACATCAGCTTCCCCGGGATCGAGACGGGGGACACCATCAAAGTCGAGATAACACGCCGGATACGACGGCTTCCTCTGGGCGATTTCTATTCTTTCACATACTACTCGGCCTCCAGGGACAGCATTCATCACGGGAGTTTCACCGTCGCGGCGGATCCCGGGACTTCTTTGCATACAGGCACTTCCGGGGATGATTTCCTCTTCAGAGACTACGTCGGCGCCGACGGTCTGCGGCACATGGCATGGGAATCCGGCCCACGGGAACCGATCCCCCTGCTGCCTTTCTCCCCCGACCCCGTCTTTCAGAGCCCCCGTGTCACGGTGGCGAACCACCTTCCCGGTCAGGTGAGCAGCGGCCTGTACCGATCGCTGGTGGAGGAATGTCTAGAGGGCGTACCGGGTCCGGGCGATTCCCTGATGGAGGACGCCGGGAACGAACCCTCCGCCCTCTGCTCATGGGTGGGCGCCGGTATAGAGTACCTCAGCGGGGAATGGGGAAGCGACCCCGGTTATACCCCCAGGTCTCCCATGGAGACCCTGGAGGACAGGGCGGGTGTCTGCAGGGACAGAGCCGTCCTGCTCATCTGGCTGCTGCGCGGAGCGGGTCGGGATCCCTTCGCAGTCCTAACTTCCTATTCCGCTCCGGTGGGACCGTACCCCGGTTCCCGCAGTTTCGACCACATGCTGGTGGCACTGGAGAATAGCTATGGGGACACGCTCTTCCTTGACCCGACGAACCTGCTATCCCCTGATGGATATACGTACACTCTCAGGGGAAGGGAGTACCTGCCCCTGACCCCGGAGGGGGCTGATCTCGCCAGGTTCCCCGACCCGGACGGGGGAGATACACTTGAAATAGAGATAGAAGGCAGTTTCGAACCCGGTTCCGCCACCATCCGCGGGAGGATATCCGTCTGCTTCTCAGGAGCTGCGGAGGAGCTGTTCAGGTCCATGCTCTCATCCGTTGACCGCTCCGGAAGGGAAGAGCTGCTGAGGAGGCTTTTCCGTGCTCTGCCCGGATCAATGCTCTCCCTTTCCGGCGATCCCGCTTCGCCGGGGGAGGAACTGGGAATCTACGGCACCGCTGAATGGGAATATGGAATGCTCAGTACCGGTGATTCCACTGTGGTCATACTGCCGGGCCTTTCCAGCATCGACCTCGTAGGATCCAGGGCCGCCGCCTACCTGCTTCCGGCCTTCAGGCAGCAGTTGTTCGTCGAGACTCCGTACGCAGCGCGGCTGAGGATATCCCTGGTGGACATGCCGTCGGGAACTCCGTACCTGCCCGATCCCGTCCAGATGGATAACTACAGTCTCCGGGTGGGGCTGGAGGGCGATACCCTGGTCCTGTGCGAGTGCATGTCCCTGCTCCCTTCACACCCCGACCAGCTGCAGACCCTGGCCCTGAGGGCGGCCGCCCTTGCCAGCATATCATCGTCCCACAGGGCGGTGACGTTCAGATGAAAAAGCGTATGCTGCCTCTTCTTCTACTTGCCATATCAAGGGCTGTGCTGTCAGTCCCTTCGTCCCTGACCTTCTACTCGCTCTCGATTTCCATGCAGGGCGACACGCTGGTCAAGGTTCTTGAATTCAGGGGGGTCCAGGGCAGCGACAGGCTGCTGGGGAGGATACCAGTCGGATTCGAGCCCGGGAACCAGTCCATCGTTCTGGAGACCGCGGAGTATGGACCCTCAGCCGGTGATCTTCACCCCGTCCCGCCGTGGGCGGTGGACACGCTGTCGGGAGGAGCCCTGTGGCGCAGGTCACTGGTAACCGCCTTCCCGGCCCTTTCTGAAGGCATGGAAGTGCATTACAGGGCTGCTGTAAGGGATTGGAGCGGAAACTGGTCCATGGGACCCTGGGGGGTCCTGTCACCTGTCTTCAAGGGTATCAGACCGGACTCATGCGTCTTCAGGATCGACCATGACATGATGGAAGGACTGGAATGGAGCGGAAGCGGCTACCGTGTTTCCTCGGACGATGGCTGGGTCCTGTTCGAAGCCTCCGACTCTTCAGGATCGCTGGTGATATCCCCCTTTGAAGACCATGTCCGGCTTGAGGGCTTCCTTCTGGAGGAGTCCCGTTCCGTCCTATCCTCACCGTATCCGCCTGATCTGAGGGAGGCGGCACTGCAGGCGACATCCGCCGGAGCGGATGCCCATGCCCAGACGATGAGGGCCATGACACTCCTCTGCAACAGCATCGCGCCCGGGAGGACCATGGGGGGCGAGGATATCGGAAGTGTGAGGGACCTCCAACTCATACTGGACAGCAGGGAAGCCACTCCCCTGGAAATGGCCGTGGTCTTTACCGCCCTATGCCGTGAGCTTGGGCTGGAAGCCGTCATAGTCCCTGCCGGAGGCGATCTGGACGGTGTGCCGGTCCCGCAGGGCTGGGACAGGTTCCTGGTCCGTGTGTCGTCGGAAGAGGGTGACCACTGGTACTTGGAGCCCTCAGCCTACCTTACCGGCGCTTCATGGATATTCCGCCCCGATACCCTGAACATCATCGTGGACGGTGAGCCCCTGAGGCTTCCGCCGAACGCTCCCGGGGAAAGCACCTGCAGGGAGACATGGCGGATAGACCCGGCGGAGGGTACCTTCGTCCTGGTAATGGAAACCTCCGGCTGGTACGATATGGTACTCAGGAGAATGACCGCAGGTATACCTGAGGAGCAGCTCCTGCTGGACCTGGCAGAATGGAGCTGGCTAAGCGGAAGGACCG
>CAZXEF010000018.1:0-24619 GCA_964639605.1 uncultured bacterium
CGTCACTGATCTGAGAGCTTGCAAGCGAGAGCCTCTCACCTTCGAACCCGTTGGGGTCGAGGAGCACATGGGGCTCACCGTTGAGGGAGTCGCTCCAGCACAGCACGGATTGTTCCTGAAGGCCGTCGTTGATGTAGAAGAAGTACCTTTCCCCCAGCCTGAACGGCATCGAGTGCCTCTCGTAATCGTAGAGTTCCTCGAGTCTGTTCCTTATGGAATCCCTTACCGGTATTCCGTCGAGATAGCTCTCCCAGAGTTCCTTCTGGGCTTCCACCCATGCAACGGTCTCTTCAGAGTCGACATCCTCCAGCCACCTGTAGGGATCCGGGACAGCGATGCCGAAATAGTCATCCACCACGTTTCCCGAAGGAGCATCGGGATAGGTCATACCCTCCGAAAGAACAACAGCTGAAGCGATCAGAACCAGTATCATGGACCTGTGCATCTTGACCCCTCCTTTATCCCGGATATCGGACTGGAGAACAGCAGAGTGCAATTTCCAACGCATGGGCTATCAGGTAATCCTACCAGGACCTGAATATACTGCCTTCAGGCAACGGGTACGTCAGGCTTGCAGAAGGTTCTTCATAGAATATGTTCAATGCATGGTACATGGACTGATATTGGAGGACAACCGATGCACCGATACTTATCATCAGCTTTGATGCTTTCACTTCTTTCACTTCCTGTGACAGCGGATGTGGGATGGTTCCTGGATGTGGAGACCGGCATGGCCTTTCCCGGGTACAACGATGTACAGGTGCCCAACGACGAAACAGGCACGAGGTTCTCGCTGACAGGTGCCCTGGATGTCGACCCCGAGTTCATCTACAGGGTCCGGGCGGGACTTCGGACCGGAAAGCACACGTTCTACGCCTTCGCAGCTCCCCTGAGGCTGGAGGGTTCAGGGATCCTGGAACAGGACGTGGACTTCGGAGGGGAGACGTTCTCCCAGGGCCAGGATGTAACCGGTCTGTACCGCTTCGATTCCTACCGCCTGACATGGCGCTGGCTGCTTGTGGACAATCCAGGGTTCAGCTTCTCCGGCGGTCTTACGGCAAAGATAAGGGACGCGGAGATCAGACTGGAGTCCGGGAACCTCTCTGCCAGCACCACCAACACCGGCTTCGTGCCCCTGCTCAGCTTCGACCTCAGGTGGAAACCGCACCGCAGGCTGGGCCTGCTCTTGGAGGGTGATGCGCTGGTGGGCCCCCAGGGCAGGGCCGAGGACGTTTTCCTGGGAGTCTTCTACAGCGCCTCCGACAGGATCGAACTTCGGACGGGCTACAGGATAGTCGAGGGCGGAGCGGACGTTGAAAGCGTATACAACTTCACAATGGTGAACTTCGTCACTGCGGGAATGACCTATAGAATCTGAAATGGAGAGGAATTCATACCTTTGATTTATTCAACTGTTCAAGCACTTCGTCAGCGTGCCGCACCTCTTTGCCCGCTGACTTGCTGCGAACTTTTACATTTCGCCATACCCTTGCGATAACGCCTTCGGGGTCTATCAGGAAGGTGGACCTGATAACCCCCCGGGTCTCCTTTCCGTAAATCTTTTTAGCTCCCCATGCCCCGAAATTCTTCAGGGTCTTCCTGCCCTCATCACTGAGGAGTGTGACCGAAAGGCCGTGCTTCTCCCTGAACCTGCGGTGTGAATCCGGGGAGTCTGGGCTGATACCGATGACTTCGGCTCCCTCCTTCCGGAACTCCGGCAGGAGGTCGGTGAAGTCCTGTGCCTCCTTCGTGCATCCCGAGGTGCTGTCCCTGGGGTAGAAATAGAGAACCAGCCATCGGCCGTTACTGTCATTCAGGTTGACGGTCTCGCCCTTCCAGTCAGGCAGGCTGAAATCCGGCGCCTGATCACCGGGTCCGGGGCCTTCCGGCTTCTTATCGGTCTTCTCGATCATTTGATCTCCCGAGCCTTTCCAAGGTCTCCGCCAGTATCCTGCCCAGCCTGGTCACAGCCTTCTGGTCCTTTGAGCTTGAGAGTGAGCCGTCAGCCTGGAAGGCCTTATCGGCGGAAGATATGCTGCGGGTGTCTGGCAGTACGGTCACTCCCAGGTTGCCGAGCATCATCCTTAGGACCACCAGGCCCCGAAGACCGCCCAGGCTCCCGGGGGAGGCGGACATGACAACCGCGGTCATGCCTCGGAAGGCGGACAGGGGTATCTCTTCAGAGGTCTCGCTCCTCGATGCCCAATCCAGAACGTTCTTGAGAAGGGGCGTGATAGAACTGTTGTATTCCGGGGCGGATATCAGCAGTCCATCGTTCTCCAGCATAAGCTGCTTGAACTCGAGGGCCTTCGGGGGTATGCCCTGGCCGGCCTCCAGGTCCTCGTTCATGATGGGCATTGGATAATCCGCCAGTTCAACCAGATGGACTTCGGCGCCGGCCTCCCTGGCACCGGAAGCGGCTATGCGTATGAGCTTCCTGTTGTAGCTTCCCTCTCTCGTGCTGCCGGCGAAGGCCAGTATCCTAGCCATTCACTCTCTCCTTTCATGAACTCTTTGCCTCAGGGATAGTACCCTCCCAGCTGGTACAGCCCCAGCCTCCCCCCTCTCCTTGGATGGCAGCCGCTTCGGACGCAGCCACATTTGTGCCGGCCAGGAAAATGACCATCATCATGATGGTCCGTTCTACAGGCCCCTGAAGCCCTTGCCGTCAAGCCACCACAGAAGCAGGACGATAAGCGCCATAGCCGGTATCACAACCGCCCAGCGGTTCACTCCGAACAACTCCGGCAGAGTAAGGTTCTTCGGCTGCTCTATCCTGAGGATATTCCTCTGCAGCCTGCCGTATACCGATGCAAAGAGACCGGCTCCGAGAATTACTCCGAGACCTCCCGCAATGGCGTCCAGGTATCCGTTGCCCACAGCCCCCACCAGGGTTCCAGGACAGTATCCCATGGTGGCGAAGCCGATCCCGAAGATGAGGCCGCCCGTTATCCCGGCACTTATGGAATCGGGCTTGGGGTGCAGGTTGACCAGGTTCATGCTTTTCATGACGTGTATTCCCAGCATTCCCACCACGACCGCAGAGAGCATCACCCTGACCACGGTGAAGTCAACCAGAAGGAGCTGTCCGATAATGACCTCGTACTTGGTCACCCCTCCCTTCTGAAGCAGGAAACCGAAAATGATACCCGCGAGCAGCCCCAGGAAGAGCTGCAGCTTTCTTCTGCCGTGCAGCGCAGTAAGCATCTTCACACCCCCGGCGACTCAGGGATGCCGAAGATCAGCATCGCGGCTGCTATCCCGCCGACGAAGATGAATACGGCCGTGACCCAGCTGGTGATGGTAAGCTGCATCGTCCCGCTTATACCGTGTCCGCTGGTGCATCCGCCCGCCCATCTGGCACCGAAGCCGACAAATATGCCTCCCGCGAAGGCCACTGCCAGCCTGGACAGCAGCGAGGCTCCGAAACGGGCTTCCCATGAAGGCGGTATCCACCTGGGATCAAGGTCTCCTGAGAGCAGCGCCGATATCACAGCTCCTATGAATATCCCCAGGACCAGCATCCACTCCCAGTCAATTATCGGCGGGAACTTCCGGTAGTATGGGTTGGATTCTATTCTCTTCCTGCCCCCCAGGAGCCTTCCGAGCATGCCGCTGGTCCTTGAAAAGGCCGTGGAACATCCTATCGCTTTGTCCGACAGCAGGAACGTGAACCAGCTGAGAACACCGATCCCCGCACCCACAACGTAAGGCGACCACCTCACTTCAGTGAGGAAATCCATTCATATCTCCCTTCTCTTCCGGTATCAGGCATTCGGAGTGCACGGTGACAGGCCATCGCTATCCTGAGCGGATACCGACGGACCTGCGAGGGATCCTGGGACAATATTACCCCGTCCCGTGCCTGACTGTCAATGCAGCGCGGCATTGAGGACATTATCGTCACAAGGCTTGCACCGGGTTAATATAATACCTGGGATGATGTCCTTAATGTTCATCGATCCTTGAGAGGTATGTCTTGAAACACCTGATCGCAGTCCTGATAACAGCCGGACTCTGCTCTGCCCAGGTTGCGGTCAGTGCCGCACGGGTTAATGAAGCACCTGTGATAGACGGCGTCCCTGACGAGGCCGTTTGGAACCTTTCAGTCCCTGTGACGGAGGACTTCATCCAGCACCGACCCCACTGCGGCGAGCCCATGTCCGAGGAGACTACTGTAATGGTCGTCTACGATGAGCGTAATATCTATTTCGCGTTCACCATGAAGGACAGCTGCCCTGAACAGTTCGTAAGAATGGTTGCTCCAAGGGATCATGACTTCTCCAGCGAATGGGTGGGCATATGGCTCGATACTTTCAACGATGACAACAACGCCTACTTTTTCTTCGTCAATGTGGACAACGTGCAGCAGGATGGAAGGCTCTGCGCAGTGAGCGGCTGGGACCAGAACTGGGACGGAGTCTGGAGCAGCGCTACTGCCGTGTCGGATTCCGGATGGACCGCGGAGTTCGCAATTCCCTTCGCGGACCTTCGCTACTCCCGTGAGCCGGAACAGCTATGGGGAGTCAATTTCAAACGTACGATCACCAGGACCAACGAAAGCGGGTTCCTCTTCAGGATGGAGGACAGCGGCGATATCAGGATCGAGGATTTCGGTGACCTGTGCGGACTATCGAACCTGCCGTCAAACAGGACCATTGAACTCAGACCCTACGGAGCCGGCCGTATCCGGTACCTTCCCGACGGAGATGATGAATGGGATCCCTGGATGAACGCGGGCATCGATGCCAGGGTGGGACTGTCCTCCCAGCTCCTTCTTGATCTCACGGTCAACCCTGATTTCGGCCAGGTGGAGGCGGACCCGGACCAGGTGAGCCTCTCCCACTGGGAGACCTACCTTTCCGAGAAAAGGCCCTTCTTCCTCGAGGGGTCCGACATGTTCAGTATGCCGTTCAACCTGTTCTACTCCAGGAGGATAGGCTCAATAGCCCCCAACGGTGAAATAATTCCCATTCTGGGCGGGGCCAAGTTGACCGGGTCCGCCGGAGGACTTCGTGTAGGGTTCCTCGAGGCCTGCACCGGCAAAGTAGATGAAGGAGAGGCCACCCTTGCCAGGACGACGAACTACGTGGCCGGACGGTTGATCGAGGAGTTCGGGGAAGGAACTTACATCGGCCTGTGCGCCACCAGCACCGACATTCCGGAGAGCGACGGAGAAGAGTACGTTTACGGAAGGTCCGGGGCATTGGACGGCCAGGTGACCTTCCTCGATCACCATACGATCAACGGCGCCATCGCCGGCACCTGGAATTCCACCGACAGTGCGTGGGACGACAACCTGTCCTACAGGGGTTGGTACAGTTTCGAAAACGAGAGGCTCGACATGAGCTGCGGGGTATACCGCAGTGAGGACAACTTCAACGCGAACATGATTGGCTACACATCTGCTACCGGCCAGGTGGAGACCTGGGCTGATGCGGACCTCTACGTTCCCTTCAGCAGCAGCACGGTCTTCCAGCACTGGTGGGGAGGCATTGTGGGATGGTACGACAGGGTCCCGGATGGGCCGGTCACGGCCCAGGGCATCAGCTTCAACACCGGGACGGTGTTCAGGAACAGGTGCCACATCGCCTTCGACATGGGCTACGACGGAAAGAGGACCGACAGGTACGAGGGGCCCGACGGTACGGAATACGAGGGTGGCATGAACTACGGTTTCAGCTGCTCTTCCGACTACCGAAAACCGCTTCACGGAGACCTCTGGGCGGGGATCAACAATTATTGCGAGGGATGGAACCGGTACGCCGGGTCCTGGATGCGATACAGGCCTCTGCCCTACTTCACGCTGGAAGCGGATCTTGACTGGAGTACGACTTCCGATGCAAGGAAGTTCGACTGGGAGTCGGGAGGATGGGGAATCCGCGATACCGACTGGCGGTCAGCGGAACTCAGCGCCAACTGGATGTTCACCAACGAACTCGGCCTGAGGATAACGTCCCAGCTTTCCAGGTTCCAGCTGGAATGGGATTCGGGATACTCCGGGAGGGAATACTATCACTGGCTGAACGCACTGCTCAGCTGGCAGTTCAGACCGGGAAGCATGTTCTACTTCATGATGGGGGAGAACGCCGAACCCGACGAGGTCACAGGCGACCCCGGCGACCCGGAGTTCACGGTCTATACGAAACTGACTTGGTTTATTTAGGGACGCACCCAATTCCGGCAAGTTAGAGCGGTCAGGGACGCACCCAATTCCGGCAAGTTAACATCATACAATAAATTACCTAATAACTTGTCGAAATTGGGTGCGTCCCTAAACGAAGAACGACCGGACGTCGGCGGGGCCGGTACCGGTTATGGAGAAGAAAAGGTCCTGCAGGTCGTCCCTCATTATCTCTTCGCTCCTGAGCACCTTGATCATCCGGCCCTCATGGATGATCCCCATCCTGTGGCAGAACTGGTGAGCGACCGGGAGTGTATGTGTCGAGAGTATCACGGCGGCACCGGCGGCGGCCGCCGCACCGGCCATCCTGTTGAAGGTTTCAGCCGTAGCCGGGTCCAGCCCGACGTGGGGCTCGTCTATCACGTACAGACCGGGTCTTGATATGAACGCAGCAGACAGGACCACCCTCTGGGTCATGCCGTGGGAGTAACCCTCGGCGCGGCTGTCAAGCCATCCCCCCATGTTGAAGAGTTCTTCGTGAAAATTTATCCGTTCCTCCAGCTCCGCGGGGGGCACATCCCTCATCCTGCCTATGAACCTCAGGAACTCCCTTCCAGAAAGCCTTGGGTAAAGGTTGGGCTCGTCGGGAACGTAGGCGGTCCGGGCCCTGACCCTCTCGGGCTCCTCTGCCGCATCCATCGAGTCCACGAAGATCCTGCCCGAATCCGGGATCACCAGGCCCGATATCATCTTTAATGTGGTTGTCTTCCCGGCGCCGTTGGGACCCAGCAGCCCGAATATCTCCCCAGGCGGCACCGACAGCGAGAGGCCGTCCACCGCAAGCTTGTCGCCGTAGCTCTTGGACAGCTCCTCCAGCCTCAGCATCAAGGTCCGTCACCATCCATGTCGAGGAGGGCATGGACGAAGGATTCCATGTTGAATGCCACCAGGTCGGCCTCCCCCTCGCCGACCCCTATGTACTCCACGGGTATGCCCAGTATGCTGGCCATGGACAGCACCGCGCCGCCCCTGGCGGTCCCGTCCAGCTTTGTGATGACCAGGCCTGTGACCGGCATGGCCCCCATGAATTGCCGGGCCTGGGAAAGAGCGTTCTGGCCTACGGTGCCGTCAAGGACCAGGAGCACCCTGTGAGGGGCGGTGTCCATGGCCTTCCCAGCCACCTTGTATATCTTGCTAAGCTCGTCCAGCAGACCCTTCTTGTTGGGGAGCCTTCCTGCGGTGTCGATCAGTACTGCGTCGTAATTTCTGTTCAGCCCCTTCTTTATGGCATCGAACACCACGGCTCCCGCGTCGGAGCCCTGCAGCTGGGTCAGTACCGCCGAGTCGAGCCGCCCGGCCCATACCTCGAGCTGCTCGGCGGCAGCGGCCCTGAAGGTATCGGCACATGCAAGCAGCACCCTTAGTCCCTTCGACTGGTACATCGCCGCCAGACGGGCAATGGTCGTGGTCTTTCCGGCGCCGTTCACGCCAATGACCACAGTAACCTCGGGCTTTGCTTCCACCGGCTGCGAACGAGGAACAGGGACGCTTTCGATGAGTATGCCAGCCAGGGCTTCCCTCCAGGAGAACCCGGTCTTCCTCACCCTCGAGGGAAGTTCCTCAAGTACCCGCTCGGTGAGTTCCCAGCCCAGGTCGCTGCCCAGCAGCACCTCCTCGGCCTGCTTCAGCTGATCCTCGTTGATCACCGTGCCACCGAAGATGCCGGCCAGCCTGCCGGCCAGGGCTTCACTGCTCTTTTTCAGCCTGCGTCTGAGGTCCAGCACCAGTGCTATTCCTCTTCCTCGGACATTCGCCGGGCCTTCTCCAGACTGACAGTGGTCATTATGGATACGCCCTTCTCGGCCATGGTGATGCCGAACAGTCTGTCGGCGGCCTCCATTGTCCTCTTGTTGTGGGTGATGACGATGAACTGCGTCCTGTGTACGAAGCTCTTCAGAAGGTTCACGTAATTGTCCACATTGGTATCGTCCAGGGGCGCGTCCAGTTCGTCCAGCACACAGAAGGGAGAAGGTTTCACGAGGTAGAGGGCGAAGAGGAGTGCCGCCGCCGTCATTGCTCTCTCGCCGCTGGACAGGGCTGTTATATTCTCCATCTTTTTCCCCGGAGGCCTTGCGACTATCTGAACGCCTCCTTCCAGCGGGTCTTCAGAATCCAGAGCGATAATGTCCGCCTCGCCGCCGCCGAAGAGACTGATGAACATGTCCTTGAAATGGGACCTGACCTCCACGAAGGTTTCATCGAACCTGCGTGCAGCTGTCCTGTTTATCTCGGTAATGGCTCCCAGCAGTGACACTCTGGCCTCGTCCAGGTCGGTCCTCTGCTCCGTCAGGAACTGGACCCTCTTCATGCCCTCCTCGTACTCCGTAACAGCCAGCATGTTTATGGGACCAAGGTTCTCCCTGTAACCCGTCTGTCTGTCCAGCTCGCTCACGAGCTTTTCACTGGAAAACTCCCAGAAGCGGCTTCCCTCATCGGGAAGGATCAGTTCCCTGGAGTCCAGCTCCAGGCACTTCTCCGTCACCATCTGAAGTTCGCCGGAAACTGTGACCCTTTCCTCCCTGGCTGCTGAGAGCTCCTCCCTGTGCTGCATGAGCTCCTCGTCCGCCACCCTGGTCTTCTCCAGCCATTCGGCCCTCTCCCGGCTTGCATCGGTCCTGCTCTTCTCAGCGTTCTCTCTCAGACCCGATAGGCGGGTGAGATCGCCGCTGAGCCCCGCTATCAGCTCTTCAAGCCCAGACTTCTCTTCCCGCAGCTCCTCCAGCTCCTTCTCTATCTGCCCGCTTCTCTCACGGGCTTCCCTGGAGGAGTCCAGAAGACGCTCCCTCTCCCTGCGGTTCTGGCCCAGGGATGTCTCCAGGGAGCTGAACTCGAGCCTTGCGCTGTTCTCGCTGCGGAGCAGGCTGTTAAGTTCGGCTCCTAGAGAATCCCTGAGCTCCTCGAGCTTCTTCAGCTTCGAGGAAAGTCCCTCCAGTTCCTTCCTTGCACTGCCCATTCTGCCTGCGATGTCAGCGGAATCCTGCCGCAGCGCGGCTTCCCTAAGTTCCGGAAGTCTTTTCTCGATCGACCCAGCTTCACCCAGAAGACCGGCAAGACGCTCCTCGCGGGCGGAGGTGGCTGCCTCCAGCGAAGCCTCCTCCCTGTCGGCGGCTGCAATGAGCCTCCGTATCTCCTCGATACCTGAAGCGGCTTCCCGCTCACGTCCGGAAAGCTCCTCCTCCTCCATCCTGAGTCCGTCCAGCTCCGAGGACAGCTCCTCCGCCTTCCGAAGAGCCTTCTCTGCAAGGGCGCGCCTCTCAATGGCGCCCCCTCCCGACTCCGGGACTCCCAGCCTCACCAGGCCGTCGCTTCGGAAGAGGTCTCCGGCAGCGGTCACGATGTCCAGCTCCGATCCGCCCAGGAACCACTCCAGGGCCGTCCTGCGGTCCGGGGCCAGCACCGCGCCTGCCATCATCCCTCTGAGGGCCGGGTCAGCGCCCTCCTCCAGGCAATCGGGCAGCCATGTGCTCCCTTCGGGCATCTCGGGTCTCACCGGCTCCCGCACGTTCAGGAAGAACCTCTCGCCCGTACCCCCCTCCGGCAGCTCTTCCGGCCGGCGGCAATATGCGGCGTCCTGGAACGAGTCCAGCCAGGCGCCAACGGCGATTCCAAACCCGTCCCTGACCACAAGCCTCGAGCTGAGCGCTTCCCCGCTTTCCGGCGCACTGCCGTCCGCCTCCCTCAGTCCCCTTATCCTGGATTCCAGGACACCGGCTTCCATCTCCCGCGACCTGATGGAGGAACGGACCCCGCCAAGCTCCGACGTGATGACCGCCATTCTCTCCAATGCGACGGACAGCTCTTCTTCAAGCCCTGATCTGCGCTCCCTGAGGTCTGTGATCTCGGAGCGACTGGAACTCACTGTATCCTCGAGCTCCCCTATCTGGGTCCCCAGCTCGCTCTTCCTGTCCCCAAGGTGTTTCAGCTCCTGCTCAGCCCTCTCCCTGTTCCTCAGGCTGTCGGTGTACTCCTTCTGAAGCTCCAGCTCAGTGGAGGTCACCCTTTCGTATTCCTTCCTGGCTTCCTCGAGCTGGGACGCGGTATCGGCGTAGCACTTCTCCGCCACAGCCGAATCCGACGATGCCTTCTTCAGTGCCGACCGGGCCTCCTCCAGCTTCTTCTCCAGGGATTCATCCCTGGTCCGGAGCTGTTCGCCGTCTCTGGAAAGCTTTTCGGCCCTCTCAAGCTCCCCGGCGGATTCCCGTCCGGCGCTCTCGATGCGGGAACTGTTGTTCCTGATCCTCTCTTCGGCAACGGCCAGCTCCCGGCTTGCACGGCTGATCTCGCCGTCCAGCTCAGATACCCTCGAGTGCTCGCCGTCAAGGCGTGTCTGGGCCTTCTCCAGGGAAACCCTGGCGCTGGCCTGCCTTCCAGAAGCGGCCTTGACGCCCGCAGAGGCCTTCTGCTCCCTGGCGCCTGCCTGCTTCAGCCTTTCCTCGAGCCTGTGCTTCCTCTCCTGTGATTCCTGGAGTACCCTGTGGTCCAGCAGACCCCGTATCTCCCTGATCCTCTTCTCAGCCCTCTCCCACCGCTGGTAGGCGGAAACCTGCTTCTTCAGCTGCCCGACGTTCCTGTCCACCTCTGAGATGATGTCGTCAAGGCGCTCCAGGTCGTCGGCCACAGCATTGAGCTTCAGCTCGGCCCTGTGGCGCTGCATCTTGTACTTGACTATCCCGGCAGCCTCGTCGAACAGAAAACGGCGGTCGGACGGGCCGCTTTCGATTATCAGCTGTGTCATGTTCTTTTCCAGTATCCAGTAGCCGTTGCTTCCCAGGCCCTTGTCGACGATGAGGTCGGTGATGTCCATCAGCCTGCATCGATTGCCGTTGAGAAGGTATTCACTGTCCCCGGAACGGAAGAGCCTCCTTGTTACGGTCACTTCGTCGAAATCCAGGTCAAGCTCCCGGTGGGAGTTGTCGAAGGTGAGAATGACCTCGGCCATCCCCTGGGGCTTCCTTTCCACCGTGCCGGAGAAAATCACGTCCTCCATCCGGTCGGCCCTGAGCTCGGTTGGACTCTGGGACCCGAGGGACCAGCGTATGGCGTCAGCTATGTTGCTCTTGCCGCAGCCGTTGGGACCCACGATGCACGATATTCCCCTCTGGAACTCCAGTTCGAAGGCGTCGGCGAAGGATTTGAAGCCTACTATCTCCAGCCTCTTGAGGTACAAGGTGACGTTGCTCCCGTCAGATGAGGTATGTCCGGATCAGGAGTTCCGGAGCTTTTTCACGGATTCAGAAAAATAGACAAAAAGGCTTATCAGAACAAACCCGAGAGCCAGGAGACCCACGGGATCAAGACCTGCCAGGACCAGGTTGCGCGGCCATATGACCCCGCTGGTCATATGGCCCACCGCCGCCACCGTCAGGTAGACGGAGATGGTCAGGGATGAGAGCTTCCCCCATATGTTGGAGCTGGGCGGCGAGCCAAGCCGCCTGGTCATGAAGATCCCCCCGGCCGCGATCAGGGCGTCCCTGATGAGGAAGAGGATGACGAACCACAATGGCACGGCCCCCACCAGGGCAAGGGTGACTATGAAAGCCCCAATGGCCACCTTGTCGGCCAGGGGATCGAATATCCTGCCCCAGTCGCTTGCCGAGTCCGTCCTCCTGGCGACAACGCCATCGAGGAAATCAGACAGGATGGCCAGGAAAATAAGGATCACGGATGGGATCAGGACTCTCTGCCAGACCAGGATGCATGCTGCAAGACCCAGAGGGACCCTGGCCAGGCTCACGCAGTTCGGGATGGTGAGGACCGGTCCCCTCAAGAGGAGGCTCCTTCTCCGCCGTCATTTATCATCTTCTCGGCATGCTCACGGGCGCCGCTGCCGCCTCCGAGAAGTCTGGAAAGCTCCTCCACTCTCTGGTCCCTGTGGGCAAGGGTCCGGACCCTGGTGACCGGCAGCCCCTCCTCCATGTCCTTTGTTACGGCCAGATGGTGAACAGCCCTGGAGGCTATCTGCGGGAGGTGGGTTATGACTATCACCTGTCTGTTCAGGGAAACCCTGCTCAGCGAATCGGCAAGAAGGTTCGCCGTCTCTCCGCCCACCCCGCTGTCGATCTCGTCGAATATCATAGTAGGAGCCTGGGTAACGCTGGAGAGTGCCAGCTTCATCACAAGGCTCACCCTGGACATCTCGCCTCCGCTGGCCACCGCCGAAAGCGGCCCCGGCTCCATGCCCGGGTTGGCAGTGAACCTGAATTCCGGGATCTCCGCCCCGTCCGAGCATACGATATTACCGTCGATGATACAGGAGCGGCTTTCGGCCGGCCTCATCATCTCCACACCGAATACTGCATGGGGCATTCCCAGCAGCTTGAGCTCACTCTCCACCGCCCGGACCAGCTTCGACCTGGCGGTCTCCCGCATGGAGGTGAGTTCCCGGGCCATGGCAAGCAGTCTTCCGGCAAGCTCCGGAACGCTCTTCTCCAGCTCCTCCATCTCCTCTTCCATGCGGTCGTAGCCGGACAGTTCGGCCGTGAGCTTGTCCCTTAAACGGAGAAGCGCCTCAAGGGAGCCCCCGCACCTTCCAAGGAGGTCCGAATAACCGTCAAGCCTCTGGTCGATCTCCTCCATCCTCCAAGGAGCGCTGTCGATCCTGGAAAGCACCCTCTCGCACCTGGAGCCGGCTTCGGAGAGGGCTATTCCCGCCTGCTCCAGCAGCTCCAGGAGTTCGGTAACGTCCATTCGGGAGTTCCGGAGCGAGTTCCGCCATGAGGAGAGCACGTCCAGAAGACCGTCATCGCCTGATATGCCCTGGTCTATGCTCCCCAGGACCTGGGCACCGTCGCCGACGGCCTTGAGCTGGCGCCTCTCTTCCATGAGGCTCTCGTAGTCCTCCTGCGATGGATCGAGCCTGTCTATCAGGGACAGTTCATGGCCGGCCAGGTCCCGCTTCTCCCTGAGACCGGATACCTTCGCCCGCAGTTCCTCCAGGCGTGTCCGGTCCGAACTGTGGCGCTGAAAGATCTCCGACAGTGACCCGGCCAGGGCCAGACAGCCTCCGTACTCGTCCAGGGCCCTCATCTGGACCCTCCTGCTGAGAAGGGCCGGGGAGGAATCCTGAGAATGGAGGTCCACCAGGCCGGAGATGACCTCCCTGCCCTCCTCGAGGGTCGAGAGTTCGTCATTGATGAAGAAGCGGCTCTTCCCCCGGACCCTCACCTCCCGTCTGATTATGTATTCGCTTCCGTCATCGGGTGTGAACAGGGCCTCGACACTGGCCGATGACGCTCCCGGCCGGACCATGGCCCTGTCGGCGCGTACGCCCAGGGCCAGGAGAAGCCCGTCGATGAGTATTGACTTTCCGGCTCCGGTCTCGCCAGTCAGAATGTTCAGGCCCCTCCCGAACTCCACCGAAGTGTCGCTAATGGTCGCCAGGTTCCTGAGGGTCAGACTGGTCAGCATACCTACCCCCTTACACCCCAGCCCAGTTTCAGGCCCAGCCTGCTGTAGTACCCGGGCTCATCCGGGAACCTGACAGTCATGCATGAACCGCTTCCCATGGTTACCCTGAGTATCTCACCTGACTTCAGCGTGCCGCAGGGTGCTCCGTCGGCTGATACGACGGGACCCGTGCTCCTGAGCTGCCCGATCTTCACCGATATCAACTCGTGCTCGGGGACCACCAGGGGACGGAGGGAAAGGGAATGGGGACAAATGGGCACCACGAGTATGGCGGGCAGGCCGGGGTCAAGTATCGGCCCGCCGCAGGAGAGGCTGTAGGCGGTGGAGCCGAAGGGAGTGGATATGACTATCCCGTCCCCGGCGATATGCGCCACCTTCTCCTCGCCTACGAAAACGTCGAAATAGAGTATTCCGCCTATCATCGAGCGGTTCACGCTGAAATCGTTGACGGCTGTGAGGACCTGGTCCGAAGGCATCTCCCCCCTGAGGATAGGGATGGTGTCGATGAAGTAATCGCCCTCCGATACCCTCCTTACCGATTCCCCTATCAAGGCCTGTTCCACGCTGGCCAGGAAGCCGAGGTGGCCGGCGTTCACTCCCAGCACCGGAGTATTGAGCTCCCTGAAGTAACCCAGGCCCCTCAGGATGGTGCCGTCTCCCCCGAGCACCATGGCCATGTCGCACACATCGTTCTCGGGAATGCCGAAACCCTTCAGGTGGTCCGCCGACGGGACGGCGGAGGTGAGGGTGATGCCGTTCTGCTCGCAATGAGAGATCATGTTCCGGATGAGTCCGGCGTAGGGCGGGTTGAACCTGTCAACGTAGAGGCACATCCTTCTGACGGTCACAGGTTCATGAACCAAGGGCGTCACCTGTCCTGTCCGCTATGGACTCAGGGTCGAGTCCCATCCTCTGCATGAGGTCATCCCTTCCGGCGTGGGGCTGGAACTCGTCGGGGACACCCATGGACAGTAACCTGACGCCGCCGCCCAGGATGGTGCCGACAAAACAGCCGAATCCCCCGATGACACTTCCCTCCTCGATCACTACCACCAGTTCCTTTCCTTCTGCCAGAGCCCTTATATCATCCTCCGGCGCCGGTTTGAGCCAGATGGGGTCGTATACCGCCGCCGATATTCCCCTTTCATGCAGCAGACCCGCCGCCGCCAGGGCATTGAGGGACATAACCCCGACACCTACCAGCAGAACGTCCTTCCCTTTCCGCAGGAGCTGACCGGTCCCGGGCTCCACCGCCGGGGGAGAAGGGGATTCCATATCCGGCTCCTCGCCCCTGGGGTACCTCAGAAGGGTCGGACCATGCTGGAAACGAACGGACCTGGAGAGCATCATGTCCAGGAGTCTGCAGTTCCTGGGTGCCCCGAGCCTGACATTGGGAACCGGCAGGAACATGGAAATGTCGAACACGCCGTGGTGCGTGGGTCCGTCCTCCCCGACCACCCCCCCCCTGTCCATGCATATCACAATGGGAGCTTTCTGGAGGGCGGCATCGTGAATGACCTGATCCGCGGCCCTCTGCATGAAGGTGCTGTAGATGGCGGCCACGGGACGAAGACCGCCGAAGGCCAGGCCGCAGGCAAGTGTGACGGCGTGCTGCTCAGCTATGCCCACATCGAAGAACCTCTCCGGAAAAAGCTTCGAGAACTCCACCAGGCCCGTGCCGTCGGGCATGGACGCAGTGATGGCGGCGATTCGAACGTCCTCCTCACCCAGCCGGACCATGGTGCGGGAGAAGGCGGAAGTGAAGGTCTCCCTGACCCGGGCTCCCCCGCCGTTGCCGGATACGCCGTGGTAGCCGGTGGAGTCCAGCTCAGCCGGTCGGTAGCCCTTGCCCTTCTTGGTTATAACGTGCAGGAGGACCGGGCCCGGTATTCCGGACACCCTCTGAAGGACTCCGGTTATTGCGGCAAGGTCGTTGCCGGGAACCGGTCCTACGTACCTTACACCGAAATCGTCGAAAAGTGTCTCCCGAGTCACCAGGGTCTTCTTCAACCCCGCACTCACGGCGTGGGCAGCGTCCCTGACCCTCTCGCCAAGTGACGGTATCTTCCCCAGGGCGTTCCAGACATCTGACTTCACCCTGTTGTACCTGGGATCGGTGATCAGCCGTGTCAGATAGCTGGAGATCGCTCCCACGTTCGGTGATATGGACATCTCATTGTCATTCAGGATTATCAGCATGCCGGTCCCCATGTGGCCGAGGTGGTTCAGACCTTCAAAGGCCATTCCGCCTCCCATGGCGCCGTCACCTATGACGGCCACCACGCTGTAGTCGTCGCCCACCACATCCCTTGCCAGCGCATAACCCAGCGCGGCGGAGATGGAAGTAGAGCTATGACCGGCACCGAAGGCGTCGCAGGGGCTCTCGTCCCTCCTCGGGAACCCGGACAGGCCTCCGGACTGCCTTATTGTATCGAACAGACCGGCCCTTCCGGTTAGGAGCTTCCAGGGGTAGCACTGGTGTCCCACATCCCAGATGATCTTGTCCCTGGGAGGGCAGTACACGGAGAGCAGGGCCACGGTCAACTCCACCACTCCCAGGCTGGAGGCCAGATGGCCGCCTGTGCTGCTTACCACCCTTACGATGGTATTCCTCACCTCATCCACCAGGGCCAGTCTCTCTTCCATGGAAAGCTTGGCCACATCCTCCGGGCTCCGTATGGAATCGAGTATGGACATGGCTACTTTCTCCTGACCGGCAGGTAGAGGGCCAGTGCGGCAACCTCTTCCCAGTCCCCGGGAAGCTCCATGAGATCCTCCGCCAAGTTACGGGCCATGGTGTCGGCCCGAGCCACCGCTGAATCCAGGTCCATGAGGGACAGCAGGTTGCGCTTGCCCTGCTCCCTGTCCTTCGAGACCTCCTTGCCCATTTCCTCTCTGCTCCCGCATCTGTCCAGAATATCATCCGTGAGCTGAAAAAGGAAACCCAGTCTGTCCCCGATGGACGAGATCCTGTCCAGAACATCCTCATCAGCACCACCGGCGAGGGCGCCAAGCTCCAGTGACACCCGTATCATGGCCGCAGTCTTTCCCAGGATCATTATCCTTATCCAGTCCTCCCCGGCGTCTACCTCGGGGCACATGTCCATGTACTGACCACCCACCAGGTAACCCGGGCCTGCAGCCCTGGCCAGGCGCCTGACCATCTCCGACACCCTGCCCTGTCCAAGGGGAGTCTCCAGTATCTCGCCGAAAGCCTCAACGAGGAGAAGGTCGCCGGCCAGAAGAGCCTGGGCCTGGCCGTATACCGTGTGAAGGGTCCGTTTACCCCGCCTGAGATCGTCGTCGTCCATGGCCGGCAGGTCGTCGTGCACCAGGGAGTAGGTGTGTATCATCTCCACGGCGCAGGCTGCCTTCAGGCAGGCTTCAGGAAGCCCCCCCACCGCCATGCAGGCAGCTCGTACCAGAAAGGGACGAACACGTTTGCCGCCGGATTCCAGTGAATAGACGGCGAAGGATGGCAGCCTGGAGCATGGGTCCTGCTTGAGGGACAGCTTCTCAAGGCCCTGTTCGACCCACCGGGCGGCGATTCCCAGCGATTCAGTGAAACGGTGGACGTCAGGCTCTCTCATTGATGAGTTCCAGGCTCTCCACTTTGTACCTGTCGTTCAGCCTCACTCTGAGACCGTTGACCCATGTATTCCCCTCGGCCACTTTCAACCTGGTGTGCCTTCCGGTTATGAAGCGGATCCTGGCCTCCTCCGTGGCCATGCCGATGACACCGGACATGGAACCGCACATGCCGAGGTCAGTTATGTACGCGGTCCCTCCCGGCATTATCCTGGCATCAGCCGTGAGCACATGTGTGTGAGTGCCGGCCAGCACGGTGACCCTGCCGTCTAGGTGCTGCGCCATCACCTGCTTCTCGCTGGTGGCTTCCGCGTGCATGTCCACCAGGACTATGTCGGCAGGATTGTTCCTGAGTATACTGTCCACGGTCCTGAAGGGGCAGTCCAGGGCCATGGGTATGAAAAGCCTTCCCTGGAGGTTTATCACAAGGACCCTCAGCCCCTCCACGGTCCTGATCAGGTATCCCCTGCCGGGGTTGCCCGGCGGATAGTTGGCCGGGCGCAGCACGGGGCAGTCGTTCTGGTCAATGTACTCGAGGACTTCCTTATGCTGCCAGATGTGGTTGCCGGTGGTGATGACGTCGAGACCGCCTTCCAGGAGTTCCCCCGCGGTCTTCTTCGTAAGTCCGAACCCCCCGGCGGCGTTCTCTCCGTTGGCCAGCGCAAAGTCGAACTCCCTGTCCTTAAGGTAAGAGACCAGGGCAGTGCGCCCGGGATGCCCCACCACATCTCCGAAGAAGAGGAACTCCACCTCAGTGTGCCGTTTCCGAGGCTCTTGTCTCCCGGATGACCGTCACCTTTATCTGGCCCGGGTACTCCATGTCGCTCTCTATCTTCCTGGCCACTATCCTGGCGAGTTCAGCCGAAGCATCATCGTCCATCGTCTCCGGCCTTACCGCGATCCGGAGCTCCCTGCCCGCCTGGATCGCGTAGGATTTCTTCACACCGTCGAAGGAATCGGCTATGGACTCCAGCTTGTGGAGCCTTCTTACGTAAAGCTCAAGGGTCTCCCTCCTGGCGCCCGGCCTTGCGGAACTGACTGAATCCGCCGCCTGGACCAGTATGCCATAGAGGGATTCACAGTCTATCTCTTCGTGGTGGGCTCCGATGGCGTTGCAGACCACCTGATTCTCATCGTAACGCTGGGCCAGCTCCATTCCCACTATGGCATGGGAGCCTTCTATGTCCTGGTCAGTGGACTTTCCTATGTCATGAAGGAGCCCAATCCTCCTGGCCAGGGCTGCGTCAAGCTTGAGTTCCGACGCCAGAAGGCCGCAGATGTGGGAGGTCTCAAGTGAGTGCTGGTACATGTTCTGACCGTAGCTGGTCCTGTATCGGAGCCTGCCGAGGTGCCTTATCAGCTGCTGGTGAAGACCGGACACATTGGCATCCAGGGCCAGCTGATTCCCCAGTTTCCTTATCCGCTTCTCCATCTCCGCCGCAACTTTGGTAACAGTGGATTCTATTCGTCCGGGGTGTATCCTGCCGTCTTCCAGGAGCTTCTCCATGGACTGTCTGGCAATCTCTCTCCTCACGGGGTCGAAGCAGGAGAGGACCACGGCCTCAGGGGTGTCGTCTATTATCACGTCAACGTTCGTGGCCGCCTCGAAGGCCCTGATATTGCGACCCTCCCTGCCGATAATCCGGCCCTTCATGTCGTCGCTGGGGAGGTTTACCACTGACACGCAGTTTTCCACAACATGGTCAGCCGAGCATCTCTGGACAGCCGTGGCCAGGATTTTTGCCGCTTCCTCCTCAGCTCTGTTCTCCGCATCCTCTATGATCTTTCGCGTGAGCCTGCCCGCCTCATGGTGGAGCTCCTCCTCCAGGTTGGTGAGCATGAGCTTCCTTGCCTCATCCCTGGACAGGCTGGCTATCTGTTCCAGCAGACGGTTCTGCTCCTCCATCAGCCGGTTCACCCTGTTGTGCTTGGCGTTCAGTGAATTTTCCATCTCGGAGAGCCCGGTCTCCCGCTTGTCCAGAGCGTTCTTCCTGTCCTGGAGTTTCTCCTTGAGTATACCGAGCCGTTCGGATTCGTGGGACATCTGGCTCTCGCTGCGGTCAAGCTCCACCCTTCGCTCCTGGTACTTCTCGAGCATGTCGGCCCGTTCCCTGGAGATGATATCCCTCCCCTCCAGGAGGGCCTCGCGCTTGATTGTCTCCCCCTCGCGCCTGGCATCGGAGACTATACGGTCCGCTTCGGTTTCCGCCCCTCGTATCTCCTTTGCCACAAGTATTTTATTTAGAACAAACCCCAGTACGAAGGCCACCGCGAATGCGATGGCAGGTATGAGTATGTTCATGACGGTCTCCTGTTCAGGCGCAGGATGTCATTTATGTAAACGGAATCAGGATGTGGTCCTTCAGGACCGGACCGTGTCATCCCTGCGCAGAATGCCGGCACATCCTTTCCGTGTCCTTAACACGGGTCTGTTCAGCTTTGCTGACCAGACCTTGGTCGAATCAGCTCGAGCTGATTCGATCCGGGTTGAATCGACCGGAACCGACCCGGCCGCCTTCAGACCCTATCGCGGTATCTCGGATGTGCTGTTCTGCTGGATCGTGGAGGCTTCTTCAATTACAGCAGATGAATCAGGCTCTGCGGACTTCACCGCCAGTGCGGGATGCGAGGTTTCTGACAGGACCTGTTCGACCCTGTCGGCCAGGTGTGTGAGTTCGCTGCTGAAGCTGTCTTCCAGCTCCTGGTTCTGCTCTCTCTTCTGGTAGAGTTCATCTGCTATGTTCAGGGCGGCAAAAATGGCCACCTTGGCCGTTGAGGCCATTGTGGCGTTGTCCGTCATCTGCCGCATCTTCATGTCGACGTAATGAGCGATCTCGGCAATGTAAGCGGGAGAACCCGCTCCCCGGATAGTATATTCCCGCCCGAAAATGTTCACGCGGGTCACTTCGGTCCGGTTGCTCATCTGGTTCCTTATTTGCCTTCTATTTCAATACTTTCCAGTTTTTCCAGCACTCCCGATAACCTTCGCCGGATCTCCTGACGCTCTCTCAGGAGCCTGGCGCTGTGGATCCTGAGGATATTGTAACCCTCAGAATCAACCGATCCAACGCTGTTCTCCAGCCTGGACTCGAGTTCCTTTACCCGTGCCGCCAGCTCATTCCTCTGGGAATTGACTGACCTATATCGGACTATCAGTCTATTGATGGCCTCAGTCAACCTCTCGATATCTTCCGACTGGGACACGATGGATCCCCTCTCCCTCAGAGAGCGGCTTTAACTGATTCCACGACCTTGGCGAAGGCGTTAGGGTCAGTAACCGCCAGGTCCGCCAGTACCTTTCTGTCCAGCACGATACCCGCCGTCCTGGCGCCGGAAATGAAGGTGCTGTAGGTCATTCCGTGTTCGCGCACCGCGGCGTTTATCCTGGTGATCCACAGAGAGCGGAAATCCCTCTTTCTGTTCCTTCTGTCACGGTACTGGTACTCCAGCGCCTTCTTTCTGGCGTCGTTGGCAACAGTGTAGAGCTTCCTTCTTCCGCCTACGTACCCCTTGGCATCCTTCAGTCTCTTCTTATGCTTCTGCTTCCGCGCTACAGCGTTCCTGACTCTGCTCATGTTTCTCTCCCGTACCTAAGGCAGAAGCTTCTTGAGCTTCCTGGCATCCGCGTGTGAGGCGATGCTGGCTTTGCGAAGCTTTCTGAGTCTCTTAGGGCTTTTCTTGGTCTTTATGTGTTGTGCCAGGGGCCTGTTCATCTTGAACTTCCCCTTCGCCGTCTTGCGGAACCGCCTGGCGGCTCCCTTGTGGGTCTTCATCTTAGGCATCGGTTCTCCTCTGAGCAGCCTCTTTCGAGTCTGCTAATTGTTCTCTTTCAGCGGGGCGATGATCATGGTCATCTGGCGCCCCTCCATCGTCGGTTTTCTCTCCGTCTGGCCGTACTCCTTCAGGTCCTCGGCAAGCCTGTCCAGGAGCTCGTAGCCCTGCTCTTTGTAGGCCAGCTGGCGCCCCCGGAACACAACTGTGGCCTTCACTTTATGTCTGGACTCCAGGAATTCCATGGCATGCTTCATCTTGAAGTTATAGTCATGCTCCTCGGTATTCGGCCTGAATTTTACCTCTTTCAGTCCTCCGACGTTCTGGCTCTTCCTGGCCTTCCTCTCTTTTCTCTTCTGTCTGTAACGGAACTTCCCGAAATCCACAATGCTGACAACGGGCGGGTCTGCTCCCGGAGAGATCTCTACAAGGTCAAGTCCGGCTTCTGCAGCCAGGTCCAATGCGTCCTTAATGCTCAGTATTCCTACATGTTCTCCGTTTTCATCGAGCAATCTCACCCGGGGGCTCTGGATCTCCCCATTAACCCTGTTCTGTTCCTTCCTGCTGATGTACTTTCCTCCTATTCGGGCAATTCCGGCCGCCTGCATCCGGCCTTTACTATCTCCAGGGCCTGATCGAGTTCCATGGAACCCCTGTCGCCCTCACCATGAATGCGCAGAGCTACCCTGTCTGATTCCGCTTCACGTTCACCGATTATGAACATGAACGGGATCTTGCCGGTCTCCGCTTCTCTAATCCTGTATCCAACAGTTTCGCTCCTGCCGTTCACCACGCAGCGAAGCCCGGCCTCGGAGACGATCCTGCTCATTTCTTCAGCCTTTTCAAGCTGAGTTTCCGTAATAGGTAAGATAACGACCTGAGTGGGTGCAAGCCAACCCGGGAGATTTCCGGCGTAGTGCTCTATCAGGTTGCCGATGAACCTCTCAACTGACCCGAACAGGGCTCTGTGAACCATGTACACCCTGTGCTCGCCGCCATCATCGCCCACATAGGTCAGGTTGAACCTCTGGGGGATGTTGAAATCGAACTGGATGGTGGGTCCCTGCCAGTACCTGCCAAGGGCATCCCTCAGCTTGATGTCTATCTTGGGTCCGTAGAAGGCCGCCTCACCTGTAACGGTCCTGTACTCCTCACCCATCTCGTTCAGGGCACGGGCCAGGGCCGGCTCGACCTTCCGCCATTCCTCGGGTTCGCCGGCATAACGTTCCGGGTCCTCGGGATCCATCAGGGAGAGCTCTATGCTGTAACCGAAATCGAAGATCCGAAGGAAGTAGAGGGCGAACCTCACCACTTTCTGGATCTCGTCCACTATCTGATCGCCGGTGCAGAAAATATGCCCGTCGTCCACGGTGAAGCCCCTCACCCTCATCAGACCGTGAAGTACGCCGCTCTTCTCGCACCTGTAGACCACTCCCAGTTCGGCCAGGCGCATGGGCAGCTCGCGGTAGGACCGCCTGCTGTTCTTGTATATCAGGATGTGCCCGGGGCAGTTCATCGGCTTCAGGGCGTATTCACCCTTGTCCACGTCCAGGAAGTACATGTTGTCGTGGTAGTAGTCATAATGGCCCGATGTCTTCCACAGCTCGGCCGGGGCAATATGGGGAGTACTCACGAGCTGGTATCCGGCCTTCACGTGAGCCTTTTTCCAGTGGCTCTCCAGCTCTTCGCGGACAATGGTTCCCGCCGGCAGCCAGTAGGCCAGGCCCGGGCCCCCCTCGCCACCCATTGCGAACAGGCCGAGTTCCGGGCCAAGCTTCCTGTGGTCCCTCTTCTTCGACTCTTCCAGCATATCCAGGTGAGCCTTCAGGCTCCTGGAGGAGTCGAAGACCGTTCCGTATATCCTTGTGAGCATGGGATTCTTCTCGTCGCCCCTCCAGTACGCTCCGGCGGTACTCAGAAGCTCGAAGTTCTTGAGATAGCCTGTGGATGGCACATGGGGTCCGCGGCAGAGGTCGATGAAGTCGCCATGTCGGTAAACGGAAATACTCTCGCCAGTTTCACGAAGCTCTTCCAGCAGCTCCAGCTTGAAGCTCTCTCCCCTTTCCCGGAACAGTTCCACCGCTTCGTCGCAGCTCATCTCCATCCGGATGAAGGGTATTTCCTCCTTCACCTGCCTGCGCATTTCTTCGGCTATGTCATCGAAGGCCGATATGCCGGAGAAGTCCGGGATCTGCATGTCGTAGTAGAAACCATCCTCGATGGCCGGACCGATCCCAAGGACCGTCCCCGGGAAAAGCTTCTGGACGGCCCCCGCCATCAGATGGGAGCAGCTGTGGCGAAGGGTCCTGCGACCCTCTTCGTCGCTGAATGTGAGTATCTCAATCGACCCGTCGTCCTCCAGGGGCTCCTCCAGGTCAAGCAGCTTTCCGTTGAACCGCACCAGCAGTGCGTTCCTGGCAAGTCCCCTCGATATATCCGACGCGATCTCCAGACCGGTGGTGCCGGCCTCGAAGTTCTTTGAACTGCTGTCGGGAAATAGAATACGCATGGTCCGGCGACCTCCTTCCGGTCAGGATGATGAAAAAAAAAGTGGTGGGCGATACTGGACTTGAACCAGTGACCTCTTGCATGTCAAGCAAGCACTCTAGCCACCTGAGCTAATCGCCCACCGCACCATACAATGTGTGGCACGAAGGATAAATACAAGCCGCTTAATCGTCAAGGTTGACCGGCAGAAAGCTCGGGGGGACCAATGCGGCCTTCAAGAGCACTCCTGACCATCCTTAAATTGTCCTTCACGGCGCTGTGGCTCCCGCTAAGGTCCACCGGCTGAAGGTCGTCCATTCCCATGAGCTTCAGGAGAGCCGCGGCGCAGTGGTACCTGTAGAGGTAATCAATGTCGGTCTCGAGCACTTCATAGAGGGTCCATCCGGCTTCCTCCAGGGTTGCCTTCCTCCCCACCACCCTCCAGATGCTGTAATAATTACCGAAATGACCCGCCCTGATATCGTCCAGCAGCCGGCTGGCTGACATCGCCTCCATACGGGCCGTCTCCTCCGCGCTGTACTTTTCCCAGAGATCCTTCCAGTGCATTTCGGACGCCGCCGTGTAGCCTGGCTAGAGCAGTCCGGACTTCCCCGAGTTGATCCAGCCTGCGTCGGACTGGATGTTCGTCCTGAATATGGTGAGATCGGCGTCAAACCTGTTCTCGGTGAAATGGACGATCTTTTCGGCCTCTCCCTGGATATCCGTGTAGTACCAGATCTCGGGAACGGTTGCGTCCCAGCTGCTCGTTGATTCGTACACCACAAGGTCCGCTTCCGGACGGATGTCAGTGACGAATACCTTGAGATCGGCCTCGGATTCTATATCTGTTTCATAAAGAACGGGCATGATGATCCCCTTTCGGATCCATAGTATTTAACTAACGGGAGTAAGATAACACTCCCCCGACCAAAGGAAAGCGGTTTCAGTCGGACTCCGAGAGTCGCGCTCCGCTTCTGATGGCCGCGGTACCGTGCACGATGGTTGTACCTGCCCTGCCGTCCAGGGCCCTGAGGATGTTGCCCGGTGATGTGATCACGACCCTCTCCCCTCCGTGTTTCAGGAACCCGACGGATGCCCTTATCTTGGGCAGCATGGAGCCTTCGGCGAACTCCCCCCTGCTCACGAAGTGCTCCATCTCCTCGAGGGTAGCGTACTCGATGG
>CAZXEF010000019.1:0-16169 GCA_964639605.1 uncultured bacterium
TGGAAGGGCAGTGAATCATCGTCGACGGAATATTCCACTTCCATCCTTCCGGCGGAAGTACCTACGACCATGGTACCCCGGGGCTTCGCGTACATCCTGTCCAGCATGTAGTAGTAGTCCGAAACAGGCACGCTGTTCACGATCAGCACAGTATCACCCACCCCGAGACCCAGGTTGTTGTCAGCGTTGCCCACAACAGCAGGGGCTATATCTATGTCCCATCCGACTATGCCGAAGATGGTTATAAGAATCAGAGCAGTGAGCACAAGGTTCGCGAAGGGACCCGAGAGGGCAACCAGTGCCCGCCTGAACCATGATATCCCCTCCACGGGTTCGCCCGTAGTGCCGAGATTTACCTTGCAGTACCCACCCAGCGGTATCAAACCGATGCAGTACTCCGTCTCCCCCAGTTTCTTCTTGAAAACATGCGGAGGAAACCCGATGGAGAACCTGGGTACAGGAAGGCCAGCGATCTTGGACATTAAAAGATGCCCCATCTCGTGGAAGAACACTATAACTCCAAGCCCGAATATGATCGCTATTACACTCAGCACAGTCTCTGCACCACCTTCCGGGCCCGGTCCCTGGCTCTTGCGTCGGCATCCATCACATCCCCCATAACCAATAACGGTAATGACTCATGGCTGTCCAGCACCTCACCTATGACTGAAGCGATGCATCCGAAATCTATCCTCCCCGCAAGGAACGCCTCCACTGCCACCTCGTCAGCCGCATTGGCCGCCGCCGGCAGAGTACCCCCTTCCTCACCGGCCCCGACGACCATTTTGAAGGCGGGATATCTGCCATGGTCCAAGGGAAGGAACTCAAGCTTGTCCCAGTCCAGAGGACCGCCGGTAGACAGGGTGGTGATATGGAGGTCAGGATAGGCTAGAGCGAACTGAATGGGCACCTTCATGTCCGGCTCTCCGAGCAGGGCCTTCCAGGAACCGTCACCGAGCCTCACCAGGGAATGGACGATGCTGCCGGGATGAACAACCACATCCACCGGCACGTTCCCGAACAGCCAACGGGCCTCTATCACCTCGAATGCCTTGTTCACCATAGTTGCCGAATCCACCGTAATACGGGCACCCATGTTCCAGTTGGGATGGGTCAGTATTCTGTCCGGCGGTGCTTCCATCAGCTCCTGGAACGGAATGTCCCGGGCGGAACCGCCACTGGCGGTAAGCGTAATCCCCAGGACGGGCCGCGGTTCCCCCTGAAGGCACCTGAATATCGTGCTGTGCTCACTGTCCACGGGTATCACCCTGCCGGAACGGACGAAGTCATCCAGCAGCTCACCGCCTACCACCAGGCTTTCCTTATTGGCAAGGGCAAGTGTTATACCCAGCTCCCGGCAAAGCAGGCTCGCCTCAAGTCCGGCACTGCCGACGATACCGTTCAGGACCATGTCGGAGCCCTCTATGGCATCCCGCAGGGCTCCGGGACCGGTACTGACCCAGGAGGGGCACCCCTCTCCCGGTCTGATCGCAGCAGCGATCCCGGGGGAATAAATTTCCCTCTGTCTGGTCAGCAGATCGACATTGGAATGACACAGTATCGAATGGAGGACCAGCTCCTCACTGGCATCTATTATCTTCAGCGCCTGTGTACCTATGGATCCTGTGCTTCCCAGCACCGCCACCCTTCTGGCGCTCACAGCAGGTCCCAACGGCTCAGGAGGAAAAGGACGATCCAGACCACGGGTACAACTGCCAGAAGACTGTCAAACCTGTCAAGAAGTCCTCCATGGCCCGGAAGAAGCACGCCGGAGTCCTTGACCCCGGCATCCCTCTTCATCGCCGACTCGAAAAGGTCGCCGGCCACGGCCGCGACGCCTCCGATGAATCCAAGAGCAGCCATCGAGGACAACGGGAAACCGGCGCCCAGCGAACCGGCACCCAGAGAACCGGCCACCGAGCCGGCAATGCCCGCTGCAAATCCCTCCCATGATTTGGACGGGCTCAATACGGGTGCCATCCTGTGACGCCCGAAGGCGCTTCCCGCGAAGTAGGCCAGAGAATCACCGACCCAGCAGATGAAAAGAGGTATGAACATCACCCAGGGCGATCCGAAATCCATCCTGAACCTTGCCATGATGCCGAACCCGAGAGCGGACAGGGCTGTGAGGCCCGTGATCCCCGCGGTCTTCATCCTGGACCCGTCGACACCGTCAATGAGCACCCATACCAGAGAAACCATCAAACCGGGAATGACGATGATGGCAAGAGATAATTCCGCTGGCAGCAGGGCCACCCCTGCGGCGGCTCCACCGGTCAGGATGGCGGCAATTATCCCTGCTGCCGTGTTTCTCCCCGATCCCAGGAGCCTCACTGCCTCAGCCGCAGCTATGGCAGCCAGGACGGCGAAGAATACTGTGGTAAACGGATCGGAGTCGATCAGTGCCACGGCTGCGAAGAGACCTATGCCGGGCACAGCCACCGCCACTCTGCTGGAGAGGGACCTGAATCTGCTCATCAGTCTGGATCTATGTCACCGAAGCGTCTTTTTCTGCGTCTGAAATCCTCGAAGGCCTCCTGAAGATGCTCCTTCCTGAAATCAGGCCAGAGCACCTCGGTGAAGTAGAGCTCCGAGTATGCAGATTCCCACAGCAGGAAGTTGGAGAGCCTTCTCTCCCCGCTGGTGCGGATTATCATGTCAGGGTCAGGTACACCGGGCAGGTAAAGATTAGATGCAATGATGCCCTCGTCTATCTCATCGGGCTGCAGATCACCCTGATCGACGCTTCGGGCAATCCTGGCCACAGCGTCCGCAAGCTCGGCCCTGCCTCCATAGCTCAGCGCAAGGATCAGGCTGAGACCGTCGTTGCTCTCGGTCCTCTTCATTGCGGCCCTGAGTTCTTTCAGGGGTCCCTGCGGCAGGTCGTCCAGCCTGCCTGTGGCCATGACCTTCACGCGGTTTGAATGAAGGCTCTCAATGTTCCTCTTTATGAATCTCTTGAGAAGGGTCATGATGAAGCTGACCTCTGTCTTCGGTCTCTTCCAGTTCTCGGTTGAGAAGGCGTACAGGGTCAGGTACTTCACGCCTGCCTCGCCGCAGTACTCCACGGCATCATGAATGGACTTCTCGGCGGCCTTGTGGCCCTCTATCCGTCTCAGACCCCTGGACCTGGCCCAGCGGCCGTTTCCGTCCATTATTATCCCGAGATGGGTCAGGGGGGCTTCGGTCAAGATATCAGACCTCGAGTATCTCGTTCTCTTTTGCCTCCAGGAACCTGTCTATCTCTGCAATTGCTTCGTCTGCAGCTTCCTGTATCTCTCCAAGGCCCCTGTACTCCTCGTCCTCGGTGAGATCGCCGTTCTTGCTGGCCTTGTGAAGTTCGTCGTTACCGCTCCGCCTGATATTCCGAATGGCCGTTCTGCCCTGCTCCGCCAGTTTTTTGACATGACGGCTGAGTTCCTGCCTTCGTTCGTCCGAGAGCTTCGGGACAGGTATCCTGACTACCGGGCCGTCTGCCGAGGCCCGCAGCCCGAGGTCGGATTTCTGAATGGCCCTGACTATTGCATCGGAGGTTGAGGGATCGAAGGGCTGTATCACAATGAGCCTGGGTTCGGGAGCGGATATTCCCGCCACCTGCTTGATCGGATGCATCCCCCCCCAGCACTCGACCCTGAGGTTATCAAGAAGGGCGGGGCTGGCCTTGCCGGTCCTGATCACCGCCATCTCCCTTGCAGTGCTTTCCACAGCGGCCTTCATCCTGGATTTCTGGTCCTTCAATACTTCATCTATCATCTTCGATTCCCCCTATCAGGCTTCCGACGGACGGATCTCTGTATACTCTGACAATGCTCTCGGGCTTCCATACATCGAAAACACTAATAGGAAGTCCGGCATCCCTGCAAATGGCCACCGCCGCCGCGTCCATCACCTTCAGGTCCTTTCTCAGGACATCATCGTGGGAGATGGACCGGAACCGCTTTGCGTCGGGGTCGGATTCGGGATCGGTTTCGTAGATACCGTCGACCTTTGTACCCTTCAGGAGCCTCTGGCATCCCGTCTGCACCGCTCTCAGGGCAGCGGCGGTATCCGTGGTCAGGCAGGGATTGCCTGTACCGCCGGCGTATATGACGATGAAGTCACTGTTCAGATAATCCACGGCGCTGTCAGGGTTGAAGGTCTCGAAGATGCCCTCCACCGGGATCGAGGAGAGGACGACGGCCCTTCCTCCGCGCCTGCGAACCGCGTCTCTCAGTGCAAGACCGTTAATGAGGGTTGCCAGCATACCCATCTGGTCTCCGGTAATCCGGCCAGCGAATTGAAGGTCCCTTCCACGGATGAAGTTGCCTCCTCCCGTGACTATTCCCACCGCGCAGCCCTCCGCGGCAAGGTCGAGTACCGCCCCGGCAATGCTGTCAAGCGTGACGGGATCAATCCCCTGGCCATAACCTCCGGCCAGGACCTCTCCACTCAGCTTGAGAAGCACCCGGCGGGGAGCCGCCTGGTCATCGTCTTTCATCAGTATCCTATGGAGAACCTAGCGAAGCGGTTGATGACGATGTTCTCCCTGAGCTTTCCGATAAGGTCCGTAAGGGCGTCCTTCACGGTACCCACCTCGGGGTTGTCCGACCATTCCTGGTCCAGGAGGCAGGTTTCCTCGTAGAATTTCTCCATCCTCCCGTCGATGATCTTCTCCAGTATCTCGGGAGGTTTACCCGAACCCTCCAGCTGTGCCATCAGGACTTTCCTCTCGGCCTCGACAGCTTCCTGGGATAGGTCGGCCCTCGATACTACACTGGGCGGGTAGGCGGCTATGTGCATGGCCACTTTCTTGGCAAAATTCTGAAAGTCATCGGTCCTGGCTACGAAATCGGTCTCGCAGTTGATCTCCACCAGGACGCCCAGCTTGCCGGGAGGATGGATGTAGGATACTACCAGACCCTCATCCGCTTCCCTGTTGGCTTTCTTCGATGCCACCTTGATACCCTTTTCCCTGAGTATCGTGATAGCTTTCTGCATGTCTCCACTGCTCTCCTCCAGCGCTTTCTTGCAATCGACTATTCCGGCGCCGGTGGCCTTCCGCAGCTGTTTGAGGTCATCAAGATCTACAGCCATCATTCACCTGAGTCCTTTCCTTCATCGAGATCCTCCGATGCTTTCACCGGTTCCTCCGAGGGTTCCTCTTCCGCATTCCTGGGAACCTTCTTTGCAGTCTTCTTCACCGGTTTCTTATCATCATGCTCAGTCTCGTCCGCATCATCAGGAGTTGCCTTCCTTGCCGGCTTCCTCTTTTTCACGGGCCTTTTCGACCTGGCCGGCACATCATCGTCGTCTTCTTCGGTGATGAAGTCTTCCGGCTTTATCTGCATCTTCTTACCCTCGGCTGCCGCCAGTTTCTCCGCGGCCACCTCACGGGCTTCGGCCTCCTCCTTCTCCCTGCTTCTGGAACCTTCGGAACCGAGAAGGGCGAAATCGGCCAGTGTGCCCATTATCATGGAGATGGACTTGATGGCATCATCGTTCCCCGGAATAGGGTAGTCCACCTCTGTGGGATCGCAATTGGTGTCGACGATGCCGACACAGGGTATACCCAGCTTCCTGGCCTCCCAGACTGCTATCTGCTCCTTCTTTATATCAACCACGAGCACCACACCGGGGAGTTCCTTCATGTGCCTTATACCTGAAAGATCCTTCTCCAGCTTCTCGTAGTGGCGCTTCTTCCTCAGGATCTCCTTCTTGGTGAGACTGGGGGGATAGCCCTCCTTCTCAAGCTTCTCCAGCTCGACAAGTGTCTCTATACCCTGGGATATGGTGCTGAAGTTGGTGAGCATGCCGCCCATCCAGCGCTCCGTAACGTAGTATTGGCCGGCTCTCACGGCATGCTCCCTGACGCACTCCCTGCCCTGCTTCTTGGTCGCGACGAACAGGACGCTCTTCCCTGATGCGACGGTCTTGGCCACCAGATTGGCGGCTTCCTCCAGGAGCACGCGGGACTTCTTGAGGTCGATTATATGTATACCGTTACGGGCCATGAAGATGTAATTACGCATCTTCGGGTTCCATCTGCTCTTCTGGTGGCCGAAGTGGATCCCGGCCTCCAGCATGTCCTGCATGGAAGGTATCTGCATTGACTTATCCTTTCGGTTTTCCTCCGACCGGTTTGACCCGACCAATCCCCTCCTCCGTGAAGGGGACACCGGGCTGGTCACCGCCGGCCGTGTGTGATAGCACCAGTACTCGATCCCGACCGCGGCATACGCCGCGGCATCCATATACTATCTCTTGGAGAACTGGAATCTCTTTCTTGCCTTGGGCTGACCGTACTTCTTTCTCTCCACGGTCCTGGGGTCACGCCTGAGCATTCCCTCAGCCTTCAGGGAAGGTCTGAAATCCGGGTTGATCTCCACGAGCGCCCTGGCGATGCCCAGTCTTACGGCTCCCGCCTGACCCGTGATACCTCCGCCGCGAACGTTCACCGTGACGTCGAATTCCCTGGTCACCCCAAGAAGGTCCAGCGGTTCAAGAGCGTGCTCCAGCTGCCAAAGATGACAGAAATACTCGCCCGGTTCCCTGTGGTTTATCCTGATCTGGCCCTTTCCCGGCTTGAGATAGCACCTGGCGGTTGCGCTCTTTCTTCTTCCTACTCCTATATGCTGCTTCATTCCACCACCCTTGACCACTAAAATTCCAGAACCTGAGGGTTCTGCGCCTGATGCGAGTGTTCGCTGCCGGCGAAGATCTTGAGTTTCTTTATCTGCTGCCTCGCCAGTTTGTTCTTCGGCAGCATGCCTCGGACGGCTTTTCTAAGTATTCTGTCGGGATGCTTTTCCAGCATGACTTTCATGCTCGTGGTCTTCCACCCTCCGGGATACCCGGTATGCCTGCCGTACTCCTTCTGCTCGAGCTTCCTTCCGGTGAAATCCATCTTCTCCACGTTCGTCACGACGACAAAGTCGCCTGTATCGATGTGGGGAGTGTACACCGGCTTGTTCTTTCCCTGAAGAATGACAGCGATCTTCGATGCCAGTCTTCCCGGAGAGTGTCCGGCGGCGTCCACATGCCACCATCTCCTTTCGATCTCTCCGGTCTTAGCCGAATATGTCTTCACTTCTTCCAAACCTCCGCTGCGTATAACTCCTGGTAGTTCCAGCGGTCCGTGAGATTGAACTGCTTGGAACACAACAATTTAGTAAGTATTCCCCCGGCAGGTGAAAAACCATGCGGACCTTCATTCCCCCCCGTGGCCCGGAGCCCCGCAACGCCGGAAGCACCGAACACACAGGTGGGACACCGAAGGGAACCGCTAAACTGTTATAATTTCATGAGAAAGTCAAGGTACCATCTCGCTGAGCAGGTCCATTGAACAGGCTCTCACCCCGCCTTTTTCCAGCACATTCAGGACGTCATCGTTCCAGGTCGCCATGACCACCAGCAGATCAAATCCCGCTCTTCGGGCGGCTGCCGCCCTGCCCACCACTGCAAGGGCCCTTTCACGTGATGGTACCCTTTTGGAGAAGGACTGGGGGATAACGCCTTCACTCCCTCTGAAAAAGGGGATAAGCAGCGATACACCGGGCCACGGGTACAGTCTGAGCGGACGGCTGAAGCCCCTGCACCTGAGTTCGTCCCAGACCCTGCCGTAAATGAACCTGGCTTCCCTCGGGGAAAGCTGCCCGCCTTTTAGGATGAGCCCCTGCCCGGGATCAGGGGTCTGTTCCTCGAGCGCCCGCACCATCGGCTTCGGAAGGCGGAGCGGGAGTTCACGCCCGTCTCCCATGATGCGTCTCCCCAGCTCCGTCCAGAAGAAGAGGTACCAGCAGTTCCTCAATCGGGTCCTTCCTCCGTGGAACCCAGGGCCTCCTCCAGCACCCTTCTCACCAGGTCGAAGTCGAATCCCCTTCTCCTGAGATACCCCGATGCCCTTCTCAGGGCCTTCTGACGCTCCATGCCGGCGTATCTCCCCCTGACCTCCTTCAGAAGGTCACGATAGAGACCGTCCTCCTCGCGGTCCGAGAGGACTTCCTCAACGGCATCGGAAGGCACTCCACGTTTCACCAGTTCCATCCTCAACCTGAAATTGCCCATGGGTGATCTCTTTGAATGGCTTCTCACAAAAGCTTCTGCGTAGCGCCGGTCGTCCACAAGACCTGTTTCCAGGGCCCAGTCGAGTATCTCCCCTATCACGCCGGAATGGTATTTCCTGCCCCCGAGATAGGTGCGAAGCTGAACTGCCGTATGCTCCGCCATCGATAGATACCTCTCGGCATCCGACCTTGCCCGGGGGAGCTGTTCGGTGCACGCAACCCTGTCCATTTCGGCAGGGACCACGGCGCTGCCGGAACGGAGCCCCATCTTCACCGCGGTTTCCTCGGTCAGCAGCCAGGAACGGCTCCCGGCGGTGGCCAGCAGCCATCCCCTCCTTATCTTCTCGATGGATTCCAGCAGGACAGGGCTACTCTCCATCCTCCTGCTTTTCTTCCAGGCGTTCAGCGGGGGCGGGGATGTTCAGCTTGACCCTCAGCTCGGCCTCAAGACCGTCGGCCAGCTCGGGATTCTCGACAAGGAAGACCCTGCTCTTCTCCTTGCCCTGACCCAGCTGGGTATCGCCGATGGAGTACCAGGTTCCCCTGCGTACCACCAGGTCGTTCTCCAGCCCCATGTCGATCAGCTCGCTCTCCCTGGAGATGCCGAAGCCGTGAAGGATGTCGCATTCCGCGTTCCTGAAGGGAGGGGCCAGCTTGTTCTTCACTACTTTTATCCTGGTCCTGCTGCCAATGACCTCTTCGCCGTCCTTCAGCGATGCGACCCTTCTGACGTCCAGCCTTACGCTGCTGTAGAACTTAAGGGCCCTTCCGCCGGTGGTGGTTTCCGGGTTGCCGAACATGACGCCGATCTTCATTCTTATCTGGTTGATGAATATCACTGCGCACTTGGACTGGGAAACCACGCCCGTGAGCTTCCTGAGCGCCTGTGACATCAGTCGGGCCTGAAGCCCCACATGGCTGTCGCCCATCTCCCCCTCTATCTCCGCTCTGGGGACGAGGGCCGCAACGGAGTCTATCACTATCACATCAACAGCGTTGCTCCTGACCAGCATCTCAGTTATCTCCAGGGCCTGTTCCCCGTTGGAGGGCTGGGAGACAAGAAGGTCGTCAATGTTCACCCCGAGGTTCGCGGAGTAAGTCGGATCAAGGGCGTGTTCCGCGTCGATGAAGGCCACTTCACCCCCAAGCTTCTGGGCGTTGGCTATTATATGAAGGGCCAGGGTGGTCTTGCCTGAGGCCTCCGCCCCGTATATCTCCGTCACCCGTCCCCTGGGGATGCCTCCTATACCCAGTGCCGAGTCCAGCGCAAGGGACCCTGTGGGGATAACATCCACCTTCATGTGGATGTTCTCGCCCAGCCTCATCACTGCGCCCTGGCCGAACTGCTTCTGGATCTGATGAAAAGCCGCCTTCAGGGCTTTCTCCTTGTCCTCGGATCTTCCTTTCTTTGGCGCCATCGGATCACCTCTCAGATTTAATGTAGATCGAATGTCTGAATGTATTCGTACTCGGGCCCTTTTGAGGTCAGCCTGCTGTTTATCACCGCGGCCCCGGTGATCATCCCTGATATAGGACCTGGTGGCTCCAGCATCGGGACAAGGCCGTCACGGCGCCTTGCCACGGTCAGGTGAGGCAGATAACCCCTTTCCGAGACCCTCCCCCTCTCATCCGGTATGCTTCCCAGCTGCCTGGCGATCTCCATGACTTCCCCCGGGAAATCACCACCAAGCCAGTATACTGAAGGGGAGCCCTTCCTGCCAAAGGAGCCCAGTCGGTGAAAGCAGAACTCCAGGGGCCCTGGAACCCATGCCCCCAGGATCCTAATCACCCTTTCCTGCGTATCCTGCCCGATGTCCCCGAAGAACCTGAGCGTCAGATGCATGTTGTTCCCAGAAACCCACTTCAGGGAAGGATAGCGGGATACCAGCGGCTTCTGCCACTCCGTTACCTGCGCTACCGTGCCGCGGGGCAGTTCAAGGGCAGCGAATAATCTCAATCTGCCATCTCCCTCAGGTACAGGAGCAATTTCCGAAGAAGATAGTCAGCTGCATCCCTTCTGACCACTTCCCTCCCGCCGGTGAACAACTCCCTCCACGTGAATACCCGGTCAGCAAGGCACAGTGCCATCCAGACCGTTCCTACGGGCTTTTCAGCGCTTCCCCCGCCGGGACCGGCGATACCCGTGACGGCCAGCGAAAGATCCGTACCGGTCAGTTCCCTGATTCCCCATGCCATGGCTGCGGCTGTCTGCCTGCTCACCGCCCCGTGTTCAGCGATGGTTTCTTCCGGAACGTTCAGGAGACTGACCTTGAGCATGTCGGAGTAAGCCGTGACTCCGCCGGCAAACCAGTCCGAAGCTCCCGGAGCGGAAGTCAGGATGACGCCTATCATTCCCCCGGTGCAGGATTCTGCAAGGGACACAGTCATTCCCGAGGAACTCAGCAGGTTCCCGATCTCCTCCGCCAGCCGAAGGTCAGAGTGAAGCATGAACCTGACCGGCGGCAAACAATATCGCGGCGGAAAGAATACCGGCGGCCACATCGTCAAGCAGTATTCCCAGGGGAGAATCCATCCTGTCGAAGACGGATACGGGCCAGGGCTTCCAAATGTCGAATACCCTGAACAGAATGAAAGCAGCAGCGATACCGGCCAGTCCCCAGCCCGCCGGGGCAGCCATGCAGGCTATCCAGCAGCCGGCGAACTCGTCTGCTACGACTCGGGAGGGATCGCTTCCCCAGCTGGCCTTCCCCACCCGGCAGCCCCAGTATCCCATAACAAGAAAGAGGATACAGAGCAGGTATCGTAGCACCGGTCCCGGCCCCAGGACGGCGAACAGGCCGGCAGATACCAGGCTTCCCGCCGTGCCGGGGGCCACAGGGAAGTAACCGGCCCCCAGAACGGTGGCCACGGCCTTCCCCGCACGATCCAGGATACCGCTCAAAGCACCAGCCTTCTGATGATGGACCTGTTCCGCCAGAAATAGTCCACTCCCGAGATGACCGCCAGCAGTACGGCGATGACCAGAATGATGTCAGCCGAGAAGAGCAGTACGCTCCTTCCGGAGGCAAGTTCCATCCCGGAGCGGTAAAGGAAGGCGGTCCTGCCGGTGCTGTCATGCTCCAGGACCGAATAAAGAAGGTAAAGGAACATCGATAGCATCTGGGTGGAGGTCTTGTACTTCCCCATTCTCGAGGGCAGGATCAGAACCCCGGCATAGGCTGCTATGGAACGGAGCCCCGTCACCAGAAGCTCCCGTCCGATTATCAGGTAAAGTGCCCAGCCGGGTACAAGGTCTATCTGATTGAGGCCGATGAGGGCAAGGGCTATCAGCAGCTTGTCCGCAAGAGGATCGAGGAACTTGCCCAGGTTGGTCACCCAGCCGTACCTCCTGGCAAGATATCCATCGTAAAGATCCGTTATGGAAGCGATGAAGAAGACCGCCAGTGCCGCTATCCTGGAGCCCTGTCTGTTGTCTATCAGAAGGACCATGAACAGGGGACTGAGAAGTATCCTGAGGATCGATAACCTGTTTGGCCAGTTAATCTGCAATTATCAGACTCTCTGTCTTCCCTGGAAAGCCTGGCTGAGGGTCAGCGAATCGGCGAACTCCACCGACGCTCCGGGAGGAAGCCCCCGGGCGAGCCTGGTGACCTTTATCTCCCGGTCGGACAGTGTCCTCGAGAGGTAAGATGATGTCGCCTCGCCGTCAGCGGTGGAATCCAGGGCAAGGATCACCTCATCGGCGTTGAACCTGTCGATCATGCTCTTCAGCCTGTCTATTCCAAGCTCCTCGGGGCCCCGGCCGTCCAGTGGAGCCAGAAAACCGTGAAGCACGAAGTACTTTCCCCTGAAGAGCCCGGCGTCCTCGATGGCCCGCATGTCCGCCGGGTTGTGGACGACGCAGATCGAGTCGGTCCGGGAAGCCGTGGAACAGATATCACAGACATCCTTCTCGGTAATGTTCCTGCAGATGGAGCATTCGCCCACATTCCTCCACACGAGGTCCAGCACCCCTGAGAAATCCCTTGCCATGTCCCTGTTGTCAACGATGCTGAATGCTAGTCTCATGGCGGTCTTTCTTCCTATGCCCGGAAGCCTCTGGAGCTGTTCTACCAGTCTGTCGAAGAGGTCGGAACTCACATCAGTCCTCCCATTCCCGGCAGGCCGAGCTCTTCCATGCGCTCCCTGGAGAGTCTTCTGCTTTCTTCCACAGCGTTCTTCACTGCAACGATTATAAGGTCCTCCAGCATCTCCATGTCGTCAGGGTCCACGACTTCTGGAGAGATGGAAAGCTCCACCAGTTCACCCTGTCCTGTAACAACGGCCTTGACAAGTCCATCGGCAGCCGTGCCCTCCACTCTTTCATCGGCGAGGTCGTCCTGGAGCTTCATTACTCCGGCCTGCATCTTCTGGGCCTGGGCCATCATCTTCATGAGCTGTTTCTGGTTCATTGGTCCTCTCCGTATCAGTAACCGTCAGACAGCGTCGAAGAGCCCCAGTATCTGCTGGGATGTCTCCTTCTCCTTTTCCCTGTCTATTTCCTCACTGCTCCTGCGAGTATCCTCCCCAACACCCTCTTCGGCATCCGACGGACCCTCTTCCGGTCCCTCGGCCGTCTCTTCCAGAGGTCCGGGTCCATCTTCCGGTCCGGGTTCATCTTCCGGTCCGGGTCCATCTTCCTCGACTTGTGCTGCTTCCGGAACCGGTTCCTCACCAGGGACAGGTTCATCCAGCTCCTGCACGGGCTCCTCCGGCTGCGGCTCGATCCCGTCTGTCTGCGGCTCATCTCCGATCACCCGGGGGGTGCTGACTACTTCCGAAAGTCTTTCTGCGATCCCCGGGAGCTCATCAAGTGAGAATGCCTTCGAGAGCTTCGATGCGGTCATCAAAGCTGTCTCCAGGGTTATCCTGGGCAGGTTGCTCCTCTTTACCTCGATGGAAGCGCTGCTGATTATCCTCAGGATGTTCAGCACCGCCACGTCCGGTACACCGGCTGCAAGGCCCACAAGCAGCTTCATCTCCGTCTCAGGGACTTCCCCCAGGCTCTCCGACGCCCCTGCGACAACCAGGAGGAGGTTCCTGAGGAACGAGATGAAGGCGTCCATGAGTTCATCGACACTGTACCCCTCAGAGAGTGATCTCGAGACACGGTCGATGGCGCCGGAAGTGTCCCCGGCAAGTACAGCTGAAGTGATGCCGGCCAGAAGGTCCGTTTTCACCATACCGAGCAACCTGGCTACATCCTCGCCATGAATGTCATTACCTGAGAAGCTCACAAGCTGATCCACCAGAGAAAGGGCGTCCCGCATGCTCCCGCCGCTTGCCCTGCATATAAGGCTCAGAGCTGCACCGTCGAGGGTAATGCCCTCTCCTGAGGCCTCCTTGAGAAGGTATTCGGACATGTCCGTCACCGGAATGCGTCTGAAATCGAACCTCTGACATCTGCTGAGGATGGTGTCCGGTACTTTTCTCGGCTGGGTGGTGGCAAAGATGAAGATCACCGAGTCAGGGGGTTCCTCCAGTATCTTCAGAAGGGCGTTGAAGGCCTCATTGGTCAGCATGTGAACCTCGTCGATGATATATATCTTGTACCTGCCGCTGGCGGTGGCGTATCGTGCCTGCTCCCTGAGGTCCCTGATCTGGTCGATCCCTCTGTTGCTCGCTCCATCGATCTCACGCACATCCATATGGTTGCCGGCAGTAATGCTCCTGCACGAATCGCACAGCTGGCACGGCTGCGAGGCGGGACCCTTCTCACAGTTCAGCGCCTTGGCGAAGATCCTGGCCGTGGTGGTCTTGCCTACTCCTCTGGGGCCGGTCATAAGATAGGCATGGCCGATCCTGCCGGTATCGATGGCATTCTTGAGAGTGACCGTCACGTGCTCCTGGGAGAGGACTTCCTCAAATGACTGGGGGCGCCATTTCCTTGCGAAGACCAGATAGCTCAAATGCTCCTCCGTTCCAATCGTACGCCGGCCATGCGTATCTGCTGGACAGGCCTCACGGGATGCATCATGCAGCCGGCTCAGGCCAGGTGTGCCTGCGTCGCCCGCCAGACACCGCTTACCGCTGCTACCTTCCGGTCCTGACGGGGTTCACGGGCTGACGCCGCGCAGGTCCTGACCCTCAACACCGCTTACATGGGTACATACCCGTTGCGCGCTGCCGCACAGATCATTCGGCCCCGCTGTAGCGGATTGCGGGTAGAGGGCACCGCTAGCTCCCCGCCTAGCACGGCCGGCGCGCTGAATATACATGTGTTCCCCTGGTCGGAGAAGAGGGGACAAAGGGATTTTCAGTCCAGCGGCATCACCGTTTCACTGGTATCTACTGCTCCGGCGTTAACGGAACTCTCATTATTACCTTTTTCATCACACATCATGGTCGCCGCCGTGAGAATGATGAGCAAGGCCAGGACCGGATATACGATAGACCGAGGCGATACGGAAGGGAGCTTTCTGACTGCACGGCAGACCCTCACGGCGGCAGCGCTCCCTCCGGTCTTACTGAAGCGGACCCCTGTGTCCTCCACCATTTGCCTCAGACAGTCATCAAGGGACCTTCGGCATCTGCCGGCGTAGCTGTCCGCTTCATCCGACCGAACCAGCTTTCCGAGACCCTCGGTTACGAGAACCACCGACTGCCCGGGCTTGAGAAGGAGATGACGGACACCCTCACTCCAGGGCTCCGCATCATCCAGACCTCGATCGTGGGTATCCCTGCCCGCGATGAACACCTGGCACGAACCCCTGGCGTAAACCCAGACCTCATCTCCAAGGGTGGCTGCAACGGCTATGGAAATCTCCCCGGCGGAGGGATGCTCGTCGACCTCTTCGATGGAGTCTTCCAGCAGGTCCCCAACGCCGTAGGCGACCCCTTCCGCGAAAGTGTCCCTCAGAAGTGCCACGACGTCTCCGATATATGCCAGGAGCAGAGGAGGACCCTCGGCGACAACGGCCATTCCGGCTATGGCTCCCGTACCAATGAAACCATCAGCCAGAGAACCATTGCTTGTAGGATGCCTTCCGGGCTGGTTCAGCCAGGCTATCTCCACATTGTGGGAAGCATTCAAGGCCGTGTGCCTTCAGTTGATCTCAGATGCGGGAAGGTGGTGATGAGAGGGAGGTGGTGGAGATGAGCGGGATCGAACCGCCGACCTCTGCCTTGCGAAGGCAGCGCTCTGCCAGCTGAGCTACATCCCCACGAATTACCCTTGATGGCGGCGACCGGCCGCATTCTGAGTCCAACCGGGAAGGTCACTCGATGAGGTATACCTTCCCGGAACCTGACACCTCGGTGAAGCCGCCTTCCGAACCGGAGAGGATTATGTCCGGATCCGTAGCCATTATGGATGAAGTCCTTACAAGGAACACCCTGTTGTTCTGACCAAGAAGAATGACCCTTACAGGCTTCTCCGCCCTGAATACCACGGATTCATGGCCGGTGTTCTTAACTACGTAAAGTGAGCCGTTATCGGGAATATCCAGAAGCTCCAGTCCGATCTCACCGGTGTGCAGGACCACGGCCTCTTTCCTTATGACCATGTTTTCTCTTACATCCACCCTGAGTGGAGCCTCGGTGCCGCAGTTCAGAAGGAAAGTACCCTGTCCGGAGATACTGACCACGCCATCCTCCGCCGGTTCCACATGAAGCGTCTGCTCAATTACCGTTAACATCGGATACTCGACCTCGATCGCCCCCGAGGTCATGGTTACAGTGAGAAGGCCTGACTCCGGAGACCAGGTGTCAATGGAATAATCCGCCTCATGTTTCATAACCAGGGCTTCAAGCATCTCAGTTTCTTCAGCGGGAGATACTCCCGCGGGAGATACTTCAAGTTCAGGAACCTCGTCGGCAATCTCTGCAGAAACGGCCTCTTCAGCAGCTTCGATCTCCTGCTCCTCGACCTCCACTGATCTTAAGGGAGTTTCTGCTTCAGCTGATTCCTTCTCCAGGACCTCTGACGCAGGCTCTTCCTCCGCAGTCATGAAGATATCCTCCAGGGTCTTGCCCGCATCTTCGGCAAATCCTCCGGCATCTTCAGAGGCTTCCGCAGAGGGGACTGGTTCCTCTTCCGCAACGGCCTCTTCAGGTTCGGTTTCTTCAGAAGTGACGGCCTCTTCAGGTTCGGTTACTTCAGCAGAGACGGCCTCTTCAGGTTCGGTT